>NZ_JFHO01000019.1:0-31756 GCF_000724705.2 Acidiphilium sp. JA12-A1 | reverse complement strand
CGCGACGTGGCGGCGGCGCTGGACCGGGCGCTTGCCATCGACGTGCCGGAATTGCGGGCCGAGGAGATGCAGGCGGCGGCGGTGGCGCTGGCCCGGCTGACCGGGACGATCGGCGTCGAGGACGTGCTCGACCAGGTATTTTCCAGCTTCTGCATCGGCAAATAGCCTTCCCCTCGGCAAATGGTGCTATAGGCCCGCGCATGACGAGCTTGCGCGAGATGTTCGATGTTGTGGTGATCGGCGGCGGCCATGCCGGCACCGAGGCGGCGGCGGCGGCGGCGCGGATGGGGGCGCGGACTGCGCTGCTGACCCACCGGCGGGACCGGATCGGCGAGATGTCGTGCAATCCGGCGATCGGGGGGATCGGCAAGGGGCATCTGGTGCGCGAGATCGATGCGCTGGATGGCGTCATGGGCCGGGCCGCGGATGCCGCCTGCATCCATTTCAAGATGCTCAACCGCAGCAAGGGGCCGGCCGTGTGGGGGCCGCGCGCGCAGGCCGATCGGGGGCTGTATCGCGCGGCGGTGCAGGCGCTGCTGGCCGCGCAGGATGGGTTGACGATCCTCGAAGGCGAGGCCGCCGATCTTGAGTTGACGGCGGATGGCGCGCTGGCCGCGGTGATTACCGGCGCGGGCGGGCGCATCGCCTGCCGGGCGGCGGTGCTGACCACGGGCACCTTCCTGCGCGGTGTGTTGCATTTCGGCGAGCGCACGGAGGAAGGCGGGCGGGTTGGCGATGCGGCGTCGAACGCGCTGTCGGCGCGGCTGCGCGGGCTGGGCCTGGCGCTTGGCCGGCTCAAGACCGGCACGCCGGCGCGGCTGGACCGGCGCTCGATCGACTGGGAGGCGCTGCCGGAGGACCGGGGCGAGGCGGAGCCCGCGCCGTTCAGCCTGCTGACCGGGCGGATCGCCAACCCGCAAATCTCCTGCCGGATCAGCGAGACGACGCCGGAGACCCATGCGATCATCAACGCCAACCTGCACCGCTCGGCGGTGTATGGCGGGCGGATCGACGGTGCGGGGCCGCGCTATTGCCCGTCGATCGAGGACAAGGTGGTGCGCTTCGCCGAGCGGCCGCGGCATCAGGTGTTTCTGGAGCCGGAGGGGCTGGAGGACGACACGGTCTATCCGAACGGGATTTCGACCAGTCTGCCGGAAGAGGTGCAGGAAGCGTTCATCCGCACCATGCCGGGGCTTTCCCGCGCCGTGCTGCTGCGGCCGGGCTATGCGGTGGAATATGATTATGTCGACCCGCGCGAGCTCACCCATGCGCTGGCGCTGAAGAAGGTGCCGGGCCTGTTCCTGGCCGGGCAGATCAACGGCACCACCGGGTATGAGGAAGCCGGCGCGCAGGGGCTGCTGGCCGGGGTGAACGCGGCGCTGGTCGCGGCCGGACGGTCCATGGTCACGGTGCGCCGGCACGAGGGGTATATCGGCGTGCTGGTGGATGATCTGGTCACGCGGGGGGTCAGCGAGCCGTACCGGATGTTCACCTCGCGGGCGGAGCATCGGTTGAGCCTGCGGGCGGACAATGCCGATCTGCGGCTGACGCCACGCGGGCTGGACTGGGGATGTGTGGGCCCGGCGCGGCAGGCGGCGTTCGCGGCGCTGGCGGCAGCGGTTGCCACGGTTCGCGACGGTGGAGCCGGGAGCGAACAGGCGGCGGCGATCGTCGCGGCGGACCGGCTCTACGAGGGATATCTGACCCGGCAGGAAAGCGAGATCCGCGCGCGGGCCAAGGATGACGCCGTGCTGATTCCGCCGGATTTCGATTTTTCCGTGGTCGGCGGATTGTCGGCGGAGATCCGCGCCCGGCTCGAACGGGTCCGCCCGGAGACGCTGGGGGTCGCCGGGCGGCTTGAGGGCATGACGCCGGCGGCCCTGGGCGCGCTGTTCGCCGCCCTCCGCCGGCCGCGGCCGCTCGCGGCATGAGCGGCGGGGGCGGCGCGTCGGCGGGCGATGTTTCACGTGAAACACGGGAGCGGATCGAGGCGCTTGTTTCACGTGAAACATTGTCGCGGCTCGAAGCCTTCGCGGCGCTGATTCTTCGCTGGACCGCGCGAATCAATCTGGTCTCGCGCAAGGATGCCGCGCCTGCCGAAATCTGGAACCGACACATTCTCGATTCGCTCCAGATGCTGCCGCTCGTCCCGCAGGGCGCCTTCCGCGCCGCGGATCTCGGCTCAGGCGGCGGATTGCCCGGGCTGGTGCTGGCGATCGCCCGGCCGGAGATCGGTTTCACCCTGATCGAATCCGACCGGCGCAAGGCCGCATTCCTGCAAACCGCGATCGCCGAGCTGAAACTGAACGCCACCGTGCTGCCGGTGCGAATCGAGCAGGCCCGGCTCGAGCCCTCGCCGCTGGTGACGGCGCGTGCCCTGGCGGCTTTGCCCGTGCTGTTCGGCTATGCGGCGCCGCTGCTGGCCCCCGGCGGGGTTTGCCTGTTCCTCAAGGGGCGTGGCGCCGATGCCGAATTGACCGCGGCCGCCGAGGGCTGGCAGATGAGGGCGGAGCGGTTCCCCAGCCAGACGGATGCGGGTGCCGCGATTCTCCGGATCAGCGAGTTACGCCGTGCAGCCTAAGATCATCGCGATCGCCAACCAGAAAGGCGGGGTGGGCAAGACCACCACCGCGATCAATCTCGCGACGGCGCTGGCCGCGACGGGTGAGCGCGTGCTGCTGATCGATCTCGACCCGCAGGGCAATGCCAGCACCGGTTTCGGCATCGGCACCGACGAGCGCGGGATCGGCAGCTACGCGCTGATGACCGGCGAGGCGCCGGCGGCCAGCCTCGTGCTGCCGACCGAGGTGCCGGGCCTGCTGATCATTCCCGCGACCGAGGACCTGATCGGCGCCGATATCGAGTTCGCCGGCGCCGAGGGGCGGGAACATCTGGTGCAGCGCGCGCTGGACGAGCCAGGGTTGGCCGGGCAGTTCGGCTATGTGTTCATCGACTGTCCGCCCGGCCTCGGCCTGCTGACGCTGAATGCGCTGGTGGCCGCCTCCTCGGTGCTGATCCCGCTGCAATGCGAGTTCTTCGCGCTGGAGGGAATCAGCCAGCTGATGCGGACGATCGATCTGGTGCGCCACTCGCTCAATCCGGGCCTGGCGCTGGAGGGGGTGGTGCTGACCATGCTGGACCGACGCAACAATCTCGCCCAGGCCGTGTCGGACGACGTGCGCGCCTATTTCGGCGGCCGCGTGTTCGACACCGCGATCCCGCGCAATATCCGCATCACCGAATCGCCGAGCCATGGCAAGCCGGTGCTGCTCTACGATTTCCGCTCGGTCGGCGCGCAGGCCTATGTGGCGCTCGCGGCTGAATTCCTGCAGCGGCAGAAGCCGGTGGAGGCTGGCGTATGAGCGCGCGGGAGACGCCGCGCCGGCTCGGCAAGGGGCTGGCGGAGCTGCTCGGGCCGGGCACCGTCGCGGCGGCCGGGCAGGCGGCCATGGGCGAGGGCGTTCGGCATGTGCCGGTCGCGGCGCTGCATCCCGGGCCGTTCCAGCCGCGCCAGGCGATGGACGAAACGGCGCTCGAGGAACTGGCCGCCTCGCTCAAGGCGCAGGGTGTATTGCAGCCGCTGCTGGTGCGGGCGGTGCCCGACAAGGCCGGGCAGTATCAGATCATCGCCGGAGAGCGCCGGTGGCGGGCGGCACAGCGGGCGGGGCTGCACGAGGTGCCGGTGCTGGTGCGCGCCCTCTCCGACAGCGACGCGATGGCCGCGGGGCTGGTGGAGAACCTGCAGCGCCAGGATCTCGACCCGATCGAGGAGGCGGAAGGGTATCGCCGCCTGGTCGAGGAATTCGGCCTGATCCAGGAGGAACTGGCGCGCGTGGTGGCGAAATCGCGCCCGCATGTCGCCAACATGATGCGGCTGCTCAACCTGCCGACCTCGGTGCAGAAGGCGTTGCGCGGCGGCGACCTGAGCGCCGGCCACGCCCGCGCCCTGTTGCAGCACCCCGATCCCGAAGCGGCGGCGCGGGCGATCGTCGCGAAGCGGCTGACGGTGCGGCAGACCGAGGCAATGGTGCAGGCGGCGCTGGTGCCGAAGCCGGGCCGGTCCCGCCGCGAGGCGACAGAGAACAGCGTGACGCGCAGCCTCGAAGCCGAGCTCACCGCATTGCTCGGCCTCCGGGTCAAGGTGACATTCGATGGCAAGGGCGGGTCGGTGTCGCTCGCCTATCAGGATCTCGACCAGCTCGACGGCATCCTCGCCCTGCTGCGCGGCGGCCAGTAAGCCGCCGCGGCGGGCGGCATCAGCCCATGTCGAGAAAGCCCGCCATCTCGCGGATCGGCCGCGCGGCGGCGAGCGATTCGATGTCCGGCACCGGTCGGGAGAGTTCCGGTCCCATTGCCGCGCCCATCGCCTCGATCGCCTTCGCGGTCTCGATCACCGCGCGGTCGCCGTGGCGGCGCCCGATGATCTGCACGCCGAACGGCATGCCGTCGGCATCGGTGCCGAGCGGCAGGCAGACCGACGGATGGCCGGCCAGGGTGACGGCATAGGCCAGCGCCAGCCAGTGGTAATAGGATTTCGTTGCCACGCCGTCGATTTCGGCCGGGAACAGCTCGGTCCATGGCCGGGGTTGGATGGTCACCGCCGGTGTGATCAGCACGTCATGCGTCGCGAAGAAGCGCTGCCAGGCTCCGTAGAGCGTGGTCTGCGCGTGCAGGGCGCGGGCGACGTCGGCCGCGGTGTAGCGCAGCCCTTCCTCGACATTGGCGCGGACATTGGGGCCGAGCCGGTCGGGGTCGGTGTGGTAGGTGGCGCCGAAGGAGGCCAGGAAATTGACGGCGCGGAGGATGGCGAAGGTCTCGTCCGCGTGGCGGCAGTCGGGGGTTGCGTCCTCGGCGCTGGCGAAGAGCGGGGCAAGGCGCGCGGCGCGGTCGGCGAAGAGGGCGCGGGTCTGACGCGAGGTGGGCGCGAAGCCGAAATCCGGGGTGAAGGCGGCGCGCAGCGTGCCGAGATCGGCGGCGGCCCGGGAAGCTGCCTCGTCGGTCGAGAGCGGCGCCGAGAGCATGTCGCGCGGATCGTGGCTGGCGGTGGCGTCGAACATCAGGGCGAGGTCGGCGGCGGAGCGCGCCATCGGGCCGAGCACGCCGAGGCCGGAGGGGCCGAGCAGGCGCTTTTCCGAGGGGAACAGGCCGGGCGAGGGGCGCATGCCGACGATGCCGCAAAACGACGCCGGGTTGCGCAGGCTGCCGCCCATGTCCGAGCCGGTGGCGAGCGGGACCATGGCGGTGGCGAGGGCGACGGCCGAGCCGCCGGAGGAGCCGGCGGCGGATTTGGTGGGATCGAACGGGTTGCCGGTGGCGCCATAGACGAGGTTGCGGGTATTGCCGCCGGCGCCGAATTCCGGCGTGTTGGTCTTGCCGAGGACGATTCCGCCCGCCGCCCGGATGGTGGCGACGAGGTGCTGGTCGGTCTTCGGCACATTGTCGCGGAACATCAGGCTGCCATAGGTCGTGCGCAGCCCCTCGGTATCCTCCAGGTCCTTGATGCCGAGCGGCAGGCCATGCAGCCGGCCGAGGCGGTTGCCCGCCATCACCGCGTCCTCGGCGGCATGGGCAGCGGCGCGGGCGCGCTCGAAATCGCGCGCGACCATCGCATTGACGGCGTGATCGACGCGCTCGATGCGGGCGATGCAGCTTTCGGTGAGTTCGACGGGGGAGAGCTTCCGGCTGCCGATCAGGCGGCGCGCTTCGGTCGCTGGCAGGTCGCAGGGTTCGGTCATCGCGGGCGAACATCCTCTGGCTGGGGTCGGATGCGATAACGCCCCGGCGATGCCGCCTGGTCAAGCCGGTCTGCCGCCGCTTTCGTGCATCGGCCGGAACGGGTAATCTCCGCCGCGCCGGGCCTCGGACGCCGCGGCGGGGGAGAGACGGACGTGCGGGAAGCGAGCAAGTCGATCATGCGGCGCCTGACCGATTCGCGATTCGCCACGCGATATTTCGTGGGCGAGGGGATCGATATCGGCTCGGGCCCGGACCCGATTTCCTTCTACGCCGAGCTGTTCCCGCTCATGCGCGAGGTGCGGAGCTGGGATCTCGCGGACGGCGATGCCCAGTATCTCGAGGGTGTGCCGGACGCGAGCTTCGATTTCGTGCACTCCTCGCACTGCCTCGAACACATGCGCGACCCGCTGGTGGCGCTGCGCAACTGGCTGCGGGTGCTCAAGCCGGGCGGGCACATGGTGGTTCTGGTGCCCGATGAGGATCTGTACGAACAGGGCGTTTTCCCCTCGACGTTCAACGCCGATCACAAATGTACCTTCACGCTGTACAAGAAGACGACCTGGAGTCCCCGCTCGGTGAACGTGCTGGCCCTGATCGCGCAGCTCGACGGCGTGATGCCGCTGAAGGTCGAATTGCTGGATTCGACCTTTCTCTACCGCATGGAGCGCATGGACCAGACGATGCTGCCAGCGCCCGAATGCGCGATCGAGTTCGTGCTGCGCAAGGCCACCGCGGCGGAGGCTGCGCGCGGCGGGCGGCTGCCGGAGCCGCGGAACTGATATTGCCGCCGGCGGGCGGGTTTGCTCTTCTGGCGGGAACGCGACGGACGGACAAAGGAGCAGGACAATGGAAATCTGGCGGAGCGGCGCGCGGGACTCAACGCCTGGACCCCAGGCGTATTTTACCGGATCGGTGCGGATCGATCCGGTGAACACGGCGCCGGAGCCGGCGCGGGTCGCGGCGGCGCATGTCACCTTCGAGCCTGGCGCGCGGACGGCCTGGCACACGCATCCGCTCGGGCAGACGCTGATCGTCACGTCGGGGCTCGGCTGGGTGCAGCGCGAGGGCGGGCCGGTCGAGGAGATCCGGCCGGGTGACGTGGTGTGGTTCGCGCCGGGCGAGCGGCACTGGCATGGCGCCACGCCGACGACGGGAATGAGCCATTACGCGATCCAGGAGCGGCTCGATGGCTCGGCCGTCACCTGGCTCGAGCATGTGACGGACGACGAGTACCGCCGCTGACGTCCGAAATGCGTCTCCGCGGTTGCGGCCGTGGGAGATTGGAGAATATATATAAAAGGTAGAAACGTCGCCCTGACCCGTGTTGAGTGGCGCGGGCCGGCGGCGGCATGAGGCAAGACAGACGGGAATGCGCGCAGGCGCGATCAACGGCGGAGGAACGGAGCGGATATGCAGGTGATGATCATCGGGGCCGGGGGCATGCTCGGCCGCAAGCTGGCGGCGCGGATCGCGGCCGACGGGGCGCTGGAGGGCAAGCCGGTCGAGGCGCTGAGCCTGATCGACGTGGTCGCGCCGGAGGCGCCGGCGGGGTTTGCGGGAAAGGCGTCCTGCGAGGCGGCGGATCTTTCGGCGCCGGGCGTTGCCGCCGCACTGGTCGCCGCACGGCCGGAGGTGATCGTGCATCTCGCCGCCATCGTCTCGGGCGAGGCGGAGGCGGATTTCGACAAGGGATATCGCATCAATCTCGACGGCACCCGCCTGCTGTTCGAGGCGATCCGGGCGGAGGCGGCGAAGGCGCCCTACCGGCCGCGCGTGGTGTTCACCTCGTCGATCGCGGTGTTCGGCGCGCCCTTCCCGGAGGTGATCGACGACGAGTTCTTCTGCGCGCCGCTGACCAGCTATGGCGCGCAGAAGGCGATCGGCGAGCTGCTGCTCAACGACTACACGCGGCGCGGCTTCATGGACGGCATCGCGATCCGGCTGCCGACGATCTGCATCCGTCCCGGCAAGCCGAACGCGGCGGCCTCGGGCTTCTTCTCGAACATCCTGCGCGAGCCGCTGGTGGGGCAGGAGGCGGTGCTGCCGGTGGAGGAGAGCGTGCGGCACTGGCATGCGAGCCCGCGCGCGGCGGTGGGCTTCCTGGTCCGCGCGGCGTCGATGGATCTCGCCCCGCTCGGCAACCGGCGGACGCTGAACCTGCCCGGCCTGTCGGCCACGGTGGGCGAGCAGATCGAGGCGCTGCGGCGGGTGGCCGGCGAGCGGGCGGTGAAGCTGATCCGCCGCGTGCCCGACCCGACCATCGCACGGATCGTCGCCGGCTGGCCGGAGAATTTCACCGCGACACGGGCGAAGACGCTGGGCTTCGCGGCGGAGACGACATTCGACGAGATCATCCGCGTGCATATCGAGGATGAGCTTGGCGGTAGTCTGCCGGGCTAGAGCATCATCCGATCGGATGGAGTCATCTGATCGGATGAAGATGCTCTAGGTATCAACGAGATAGAGCACGACATCCGATCGATCAGGATCGGAACGTGCTCTAACGGCGCAACGGGACGGGAGCGGGATGATGAGCAGGATCGCGATGGTGACGGGGGCCGGCAGCGGCGTGGGGCGGGCGGCGACGCTCGCGCTGCTGGCCGATGGCTGGACGGTGGCGCTGGTCGGGCGGCGGCGCGAGGCGCTGGAGGAGACGATTGCCGAGGCGGGCGCGGGGGCCAAGGCCGAGGCGTTTCCGGCGGATATTACCGATCCTGACGCGGTGGAGGCGCTGTTCGCGGCGGTGCGCGCACGGTTCGGGCGGCTCGACCTGCTGTTCAACAACGCCGGCAACAACGTGCCGACCACCAATTTCGGCGACATGACCTGGGCGCAGTGGCGGCACGTCATCGCGGTCAATCTCGATGGCGCGTTTCTCTGCGCCAACGCCGCCTTCCGGATGATGCGCGACCAGGCGCCGCGCGGCGGGCGGATCATCAACAACGGCTCGATCTCGGCGCATGTGCCGCGGCCCGGCTCGGCGGCCTATACGGCGAGCAAGCACGCGATCACCGGGCTGACGCGCACCATCGCGCTGGACGGGCGGGCGCATGATATCGCCTGCGGTCAGATCGATATCGGCAACGCCGCCACCCCGATGACGCGGCGGATGACCACCGGCGTGCCACAGGCGGACGGCTCGATGAAGGCGGAGCCGACGATGGATGTCGAGTCGGTGGGGCGGACGCTGGTCTACATGGCCGGGCTGCCCGCGGATGCGAACGCGCTGTTCGTCACCGTGATGGCGACCAACATGCCCTTCGTCGGCCGCGGCTGATGTTTGCATCCCCCGCACCCGGCCCGGCGCGAGGCGGGTCGGGTGCGGCGGGTTCGGGAAACCGTCAGTTCAGGCGGTCGAGGATTGAGACGTAGTTGGCGACCCCGGCGCCGCCCATGTTGTAGATGCCGGCGAGGTCGGCGCGGGGGAGCTGCATGTCGCCGGCGGTGCCGGTGAGCTGCATCGCCGCCATCACATGCATCGAGACACCGGTGGCGCCGACCGGGTGGCCCTTGGATTTCAGCCCGCCGGAGCGGTTGACCGGCAGCCTTCCATCCGGCGCGGTGATGCCCTCCAGCACGGCGCGCGCCCCCTGGCCGCGCGGGACGAGGCCCATCGCCTCGTATTCGATCAGCTCGGCGATGGTGAAGCAGTCATGCGTCTCGACGAAGGACAGGTCGTCGAGCGTGAGGCCGGCGGCGGCGAGCGCCTGCGCCCAGGCGCGTTCGCCGGCTTCGAACCTTGTCGGGTCGCGGCGGGAGAGCGGTAGGAAATCATTCACATGGGCGGCGGCCCGGAAACGCACGGCCTGCGGCAAGGCACGGGCGGTGTCCTCGTCGGTCAGAATGAGGGACGCGGCGCCGTCGCTGACCAGCGAGCAGTCGGTGCGCTTCAACGGGCCGGCGACGATAGGATTTTTTTCCGATTCACGGCGGCAGAACTCGAAGCCGAGATCGCGGCGCATCTGCGCGTAGGGATTGTCGACCCCGTTGCGGTGGTTCTTCGCGGCGATGGCGGCCAGCGCGTCGGACTGGTCGCCGAAGCGCTGGAAATAGCTCTCGGCGATGCGGCCGAACACGCCGGCGAACCCGGCCTGGATGTCGCCCTCCTCGCGCCGGTAGCAGGCGCCGAGGAGGTTTTCGCCGACCTGCTCCTTGGGGCAGGCGGTCATCTTCTCACCGCCGAGAACCAGCGCGATGCGGCCGCGGCCGGCGGCGATGAAATCCCGCGCCGCATGGATGGCGGCGGAGCCGGAGGCGCAGGCGTTCTCGTAACGCGTCGCCGGCTTGAAGCGGAGTTCGGGGACGGCCTGCATCGGCAGCGAGGAGGGGAAATCCTGCTTCGTGAAGCCGTTGTTGAAATTGCCGACGAACACGGCGTCGATCTCGTTCGGGTCGATCCCGGCATGGGCGATGGCGCCGGTGGCGGCCTCGGCCAGGAGATCCTCGAGATCGGGGCTGTCGGATTTGCCGAAACGCGTGTGCGCCCAGCCGGCGATGGCGGTGCTGGTCATGGTGGTCTCCTCGCGGTGCCGCGCAAGCGCGCGGCGTTTTCACGAATATGGGACGCGCCTGCCGCCGAGGGCAAGATGGCGGATCAGAGCTCCGCCACCTCGGCGACGCCGCGGATCATCTTCATCGCCTGGGCGAGGCGGGGCGAGACGTTGAAGCCGCCGGGCAGTGCGATGTCGAGCCGGGCACCGGTGTCGATCCGCGGGGCGAGCAGCACGCGGCCCTTGCCGCGGCCCTCGCGCTCCAGCAGCGCGCGGATCGAGCCGAGCGCCTCGCGCCCCTCGACGGTGATGCGCAGCCCAGCGCCGGCATTGGCCGCCGCCTTGTCGAGCGGTTCGACATCGACCGCGGTGACGCGCAGGCTTTCGCCATCCAGCCGCAGATCGGCGGTGACGAGCAGCATCGCGCCCTCGGCGAGCAGCTCGCGCGCGGTGGCAAGGAGTTCGGAGAACAGCGTGACCTCGAAGCCGCCGGCCTGGTCGGACAGCATGACCCAGGCCATGCGGCTGCCGGTGCGGGTGGTGCGCTCCTTGCGGCCGACCACGGCGCCGGCGAGCTTGACCCGGCCGATGCCGGCCTTCGCCCGTGCCTCGATCAGGTTCGAGGGAACGACGCCGAGGCGGCGCAGCACGGTGTCGTAGGCATCGAGCGGGTGGGCGGTAAGGTGATAGCCCACCGCCTCGGCCTCGAAGCTCAGCCGCTCGAAGGCCGGCCAGTCCGGCACGTCGGGCAGGGGCAGGGGTTCGGGGGCGGCGGCGTCGCCGAACAGGTTGATCTGGCCGGAGGCGCGGGACTCGGCCTCGGCCTGGGCGCGGCGGACCAGCAGCTCGGCGCCGGCGGCAACGCGGGCGCGGTTGGGGTCGATCCGGTCGAAGGCGCCGGCGCGGGCGAGCTGCTCGATCTGCGCCTTGTTGAGCGCACGGGGATCGACGCGGGCGGCGAAATCGGCGAGGTCGGCGAAGGGGCGGTTGGCGCGGGCGCGCACCACGTCCTGCATCGCGCCGGCGCCGACGCGCTTGATCGCGGCGAGCGCGTAGCGGATGGCGAGCGTGCCGTCCGCCTGGCGTTCGACGGTGAAATCGGCCGCCGAGGCGTTGATATCGGGCGGCAGGACGGGAATGCCGATCCGCACCGCGTCCTGTTTGAGGGCGGCGAGTTTCTCGTGGTTGGCTTGCGAGAGGCTCATCGAGGCGGCGATGAAGGCGGCGGGGTGGTTCGCGCGCAGCCAGGCGGTCTGGTAGGAGACCAGCGCGTAGGCGGCGGCGTGGGATTTGTTGAAGCCGTAATCGGCGAATTTCGCCATCAGGTCGAACACCTCGACGGCCTTGGCCTCGGCGGTGCCGCGCGCGACCGCGCCCTCGACGAAGATTTTCCGCTGCGCCTCCATCTCGGCGCGGATCTTCTTGCCCATGGCGCGGCGCAGCAGGTCGGCGGCGCCGAGGCTGTAGCCCGCCATTTTCTGGGCGATCTGCATGACCTGCTCCTGGTAGACCATGATGCCGTAGGTCTCGGAGAGGATCTCGTGGATCGACGGGTCGGGGCTTTCCCAGGATTCGCCGTGCTTGCGGGCGCAATAGGCGGGGATGTTGGCCATCGGGCCCGGGCGGTTGAGGGCGACGGCGGCGATCAGGTCCTCGAACCGGTCGGGGCGCATCTGGCGCAGCACGTCGCGGAAGCCCTGGGTTTCGAACTGGAACACCCCGCCGGCCTCGGCGCGGGAGAGCATTTCGTAGGTTTTCGCATCGTCGAGCGGGATCTTCGCGATGTCGACCGGGGTACCGAGGCCGTCGAGGAAGTTCAGCGCGCGGCTGATGATGGTCAGCGTGGTCAGGCCGAGGAAGTCGAACTTCACGAGGCCGGCCTGTTCGACATGCTTCATCGAATACTGGGTGATGAGCATGTCCGAGCGCGGGTCCTTGTAGAGCGGGACAAGCTCGTCCAGCGGGCGGTCGCCGATGACGACGCCGGCGGCATGGGTGGAGGCGTGGCGGTAGAGGCCCTCGACCTGCATCGCGATCTCGATCAGGCGCTTCACCGATTCATCGGAGTCCCGCATCTCGCGCAGGCGGGGCTCGGCATCCACGGCCTCGGCCAGCGGGATCGGCTTGGCCGGGTTGTTGGGCACGATCTCGGCGACCTTGTTGACCTGGCCATAGGGCAGGCCGAGCACGCGGCCGACGTCGCGCACCGCGGCGCGGGCCTGGAGCTTGCCGAAGGTGATGATCTGGGCGACGCGGTCTGCACCATATTCGCGGCGGACATAGGCGATCACCTCGTCGCGCCGCTCCTGGCAGAAATCGATGTCGAAATCCGGCATCGAGACGCGCTCGGGGTTGAGGAAGCGCTCGAACAGCAGGTTGAAGGGGATCGGGTCGATATCGGTGATCAGCAGCGCCCAGGCGGCGAGCGAGCCGGCGCCGGAGCCGCGGCCGGGGCCAACCGGGATGCCCTGGGATTTCGCCCACTGGATGAAGTCGGCCACGATCAGGAAGTAGCCGGGGAAGCCCATCTGCTCGATGATGCCGAGTTCGAGGGCGAGGCGCTCGCGGTATTTCGCCGCCGTCGCCGCATCGGCGTTCATCGCGGCGAGGCGGAGCGCGAGGCCTTCCTCGGCCATGGCGCGGAGGGTTTCCGCCTCGGTCGCGCCGTCGCGCACCTTGGGGCAGATCGGCAGCAGCGGCTTGCGGGTGGGGGCGGCGATCGCGCAGCGCCGGGCGATGGCCAGCGTGTTGTCGCAGGCATCGGGCAGGTCGGCGAAGCGGCGGCGCATCTCCGCCGCCGGCTTGAACCAGTGATGCGGTGTTACGCGGCGGCGCTCGGCCTCGGAGAGAACCCGGCCTTCGGCGATGCAGAGCAGCGCGTCATGCGCCTCGTGCATCGTCTCGGTGGCGAAGAAGCATTCGTTGGTGGCGACGAGCGGCAGGCCGGCTTCGTCCGCCAGCGTGATCAGCCCTGGCTCGACCGCGCGCTCGGTTGGCAGGTCGTGACGTTCCAGCTCGACGGCGAGACGGTCGGGGAAGGTTTCGGCGAGGGCGGCGAGCAGGCGCGCGGCCTCGGGGCGCTGGCCGTCGCCGAGCAGGCGGCCGACCGGGCCGAAGCGGCCGCCGGTGAGGAGGAACAGGCCCTCGTGATGGTCGCGCAGCGTATCGAGGCTGATTTGCGGGCGGAGGCCGGGTTCGGTGTCGAGAAAGCTGCGGGAGGAGAGTTTCGAGAGATTGGCGAAGCCGGTGGCGTCCTTCGCGAGCAGCACCAGCGGGTCGGGCGGCAGCCGCGGCAGGTCGGTTCGGGCAAGGCCGATCTGGCAGCCGACGATGGGCTGCACGCCCTTGCCCATGCAGGCCTGGGAGAACTCGATCGAGCCGAACAGGTTCGAGGTGTCGGTGATGGCGACGGCGGGCATCGCGTTGTCGCGCGCGAGGGTGGCGATCTTGTCCGGCTTGATGGCGCCTTCGGAGAGGGAATAGGCGGAGTGGACGCGGAGATGGACGAAATCGGCGTGCGGCATGAGGCCGCTCTAGCACGAACCGGCCGGGCCGGTCAGCCGGCCAGGTCGAGTTCGCTGCAGACGCGGTTGCGGCCGAGTTCCTTGGCCCGGTAGAGTGCCGCATCTGCGCGGCTGACCCAGCTCGCGAGGTTTTCGCCGCCGATGAACTGGGCGACGCCGGCGGACAGGGTAACCTGGGTCAGCTGCTGGCCCGAGGAACGCTTGACCAGTTTGCGATCGGCCATCGACTGGCAGATCTGCCGTGCCACGGAAATGGCCGATCTGAGATCCGCTCCGGCGAGCAGCACCGCGAATTCCTCGCCGCCATAGCGGGCGACGGTGTCGCGGCCCTTGACGCTGTCGGACAGCAGGCGCGCGACGAGGCGGAGGATCAGGTCACCGGTCTGGTGGCCATGGACGTCGTTGAACCATTTGAAGTTGTCGATATCGAACAGGACGAGGCAGGCGACGAGCGGGGCCGCGCCGCGCGTCTGGGTGATGAACCGCCGTGCCTTGGTGTCGAAGGCGCGGCGGTTGGTGATGGCCGTCAGGGAATCGGTGGTGGCTTCCGCCCGGGCGACGCTGAGGGACTGTCTTAGCCGGTTGATCCGCTGGACCGAGTTCGCGAGTTTTTCCTCGAGCGCACGGTTGCGCGCGGCGGCGCGGGTGGTTTCCGCCGTCAGCGCCGCGACCGCGGCAACGAGACTCGCGATGGTCGGCTCATGGTCGAGGCGTTTCGCCCAGCCGGCGAGCGTGTCGCCATAGTCCCTGAGCGCGGACTGATTGCCGGTGATATGGCCGACAAGCGTGTCCGCGGCTTCCTGCAGACCCAGCACGTTGCTCGCGAGGTCCTCGCTGACGGACGAGTCATTGAAGAAGCGCGCGTGCAGCGACTCGATCGCGTCCGGCGTGAGGTTTGCAAGATTCGGGTGGTGCTGGTCGATAAAGTCGCAAAGGGTCGGGTTGTCGCCCCTGCGATAGGCGAAACAGATCTCATAGGCGTGCGGCGTCGGCACGATGCCATGCAGCGCCATCTCGGCCCAGACGGCCTGCGCGACGCCGATGATCGCGACATTGCTGTCGTCGTCGGGCGCGTTGTCAGAAAGAGGAGACCGGTTGATCACCTGTTGCATGAGTCATTGCTATCATCCACAGGTAAAGCCCCGGTTAAATCCGGCGATGACAACAAGTCATTCTTGGCTGTTATACAATAATAAGAAAATAGTCGTATATTGAGACGCGCCGTTTCCGTCCCGCGCATGGAACGGAAACGGTCACGGTTCAGCGGGACAGGCCGTCGAGCCGGCCTTCGAGGGCGGCGGCGAGGATGCGGCGCAGGGCGGCGGTGTCGGCCGGGCGGGGATTGTCCGGCGTGTTCGGATCGCGGAAGGCTTCCTCGGAAAGCTGGTCGAGCATCGGCGCGGTGACGCCCAGCGCCTCCACCGTGTGCGGGATGCCAAGCGCCTTCCGCAGGTCGATCACCCAGTCGCGGAAGCCCTCGAACCCGCCCCCGATGCCGAGGCAGCGCGCGACCTGCACGATTTTCGGCTCGATCGCCGGGCGGTTGAATTCCAGCACGTAGGGCATCAGCACGGCGTTGGTCAGGCCGTGATGGGCGTGGCAGTGCGCGCCGATCGGGTGGCTGAGCGAATGGATCGCGCCGAGGCCCTTCTGGAAGGCGGTCGCGCCCATCGAGGCGGCGGCGAGCATGGTGCCGCGGGCGGCGAGGTTGCGGCCATCGGTCGTCGCGGTGACGAGGCTGCCATGGATCAGCCGCATCCCCTCGACGGCGACGCCGTCCGCCATCGGGTGCCAGGCGTCGATGCAATAGGCTTCGAGATTGTGGGCGAGCGCGTCCATCCCGGTCCAGGCGGTGAGGGTCGCGGGCAGGCCGATGGTGAGTTCGGGATCGAGCACGACGAGGCGCGGCAGCATCTGCGGGTGCAGCAGGATCACCTTGCGGGCGGCCTCCTCGTCGGTGATGACCGAGGCGCGGCCGACTTCCGAGCCGGTGCCGGCGGTGGTCGGCACCGCGAGAATGGGCACCATCGCCCGGTCGAGCGCGGGGGCGGCGAGGGTGATCTCGAAATCCCAGAGCGGCCGGTCGGTCGCGGCGGCGAGGGCGATGGTCTTGCCGCAATCGAGCGCGCTGCCGCCGCCGATCGCGACGACGAGGTCCGCCTCGTGTGCGCGGAAGGCGGCAACGCCGGCGGCGACGTCGCTCGCCAGCGGGTCGGGGTGGGTGCCGGTGAAGCGCGCGGTGGCGATGCCGGCGGCGGCGAAGCCGGCCTCCAGCGGCGCGAAGAAGGGCAGTTTCGCCACCTGCGCGTCGGAGACGAGCAGCACGCGGCGGGCGCCGAGATCGCGCGCGCGGGCGGCGAGTTCGCCGATGCGGCCCGGCCCGGCAAGCACCTCGGTGGGGAAGCGCCAGGTTCCCTGCAGAATGGTCATCGCGGGTTACATCCTTTCAAAGCAGCGTGTGCGTTCCCAGTCGGTCACCGCGGCGGCGAAGGTCTCGACCTCGACCTCGGCCATCCTTGCGTAATGCGCCACCACCTGCTCGCCGAACGCCTCGCGCGCGAAGGCGCTGTGGCGCCAGAGGGCGAGGGCATCGGAAAGCGTGCGGGGCACGCGCGGCAGGTCGCCGTGATAGGCGTTGCCGGTGAAGGCTGGTTGCGCCGGCAGGCGGCGTTCCATCCCATCGAGCCCGGCGGCGATCATGCCGGCGAGCGCGAGATAGGGGTTCACGTCGCCGCCCGGCAGCCGGTTCTCGACGCGCAGCGACCGCCCGTGGCCGAGCACGCGGAAGGCGCAGGTGCGGTTGTCGTGCCCCCAGACCAGGCCGGTCGGCGCGAAGCTGCCCACGGCGTAGCGCTTGTAGGAGTTGATGTTGGGCGCGAACAGGACGGAAAGCTCGGCGGCGTGGGCGGCGAGGCCGGCGAGGAAATGGCCGAATTCCGGCGCGTGGCCCCCGCCTGCGGCGAAGACCGGACGGTTCGCTTCATCGCGCAGGCTGAGATGGATGTGGCAGGAATTACCCTCGCGCTCGTTGAACTTCGCCATGTAGGTGATGGCGTGGTCCTGCGCCTGGGCGATTTCCTTCGCGGCCTCCTTGTAGATCACGTGGCCATCGGCGGCTTCCAGTGCCGTGGCATAGGCGAAATTGATCTCGTGCTGGCCGAGATTGCACTCGCCCTTGGAGTTCTCGACGCGGATGCCCGACGCCTCCAGCGCGTTGCGGATGGCGCGGATGACCTTCTCCACCTTGGCGGTGCCGAGGATCGAATAGTCGACATTGTAGAGATTGGCGGGATCGAGGTCGCGATAGCCGCGCCGCATGCACTCTTCATAGGTGTTGCGGAAGAGCATGAATTCGAGCTCGGTCGCGGCGAGGGCGGTGAGGCCGGCGGCGGCGAGGCGGTCGAGCTGGCGGCGCAGGATGCTGCGCGGGGCGACCGGCGCCGGGGAGCCGTCATGCAACGCGATGTCGCAGAGCACGATCGCGGCTCCTTCCTGCCAGGCGGCGCGGCGCAGGGTCGAGAGATCGGGGCGGAAGACGAAATCGCCATAGCCGCGGTCCCATGAGGCGAAATCGTAGCCGGAGACCGGCGTCATCTCGACATCGACGGCGAGCAGGTAGTTGCAGCCCTCGGAGGCGTCGGCCAGGACGTTGTCGAGGAAGAAACGCGGCATCACCCGCTTGCCCTGCAGCCGTCCCTGCATGTCCGGCGCCGCCATCACGATCGTGTCGATCGCCCCGGCATCGACCGCCGCGCGCAACTCGTCGAGCGTCATGCCGCCGGACGCGGTGATGTTTTGTGCAGAAAGATCGTTGTTCATGATCGCACCTCCCGGCGGAACATCGCATGGCCGCAGTGTGACGATCTTGACATTCGGCGACAAGCGGGGGCCGCGCGCGGGATTGTGTTCTAATGTCAAAGCCGGCCGGGGTGGAATTTGCCACAGTCGGCACGCTGCCGAATTTCGTTGCGCAACCGCCGCGCTGCCCGGCATTCTGGTGCGGCATCGTCGGATTTGAAGGGGATCATGGGTCTGCCTGCCGCCGCGTCCGGATCGACATCCTGCCATGTGCTCGCCGCCGCGGCGTCGGGCGTGACGGCGTTCATCCGCGGAGCCGGGGCGGATCCGGACCTCGTGCTCGGCGAGGCGGGGTTCGATCCGCGCGACCTCGAGGACCCGCGCGCGACCGTGCCGCTCGCCCGCTATGTCGCGATGATGGAACGGGCGGCGGCGCGCAGCGGGGATTCGCATTTCGGCCTGCGCTTCGGCCAGCAGTTCCAGCCGGAGGCGCTCGGGCTGATCGGCGAGCTCGCGCTGGCGGCGCCGGATGTCGGCACCGGGCTTGCCGCCTTCGCCCGGCATTTCATCCAGCACCAGCAGAATACCGAAACCCGCCTCGCGCGGGAGGGCCGCTCGCTGCGGCTGGAATACCGGATCGTCGATCCGCGGATCTGGTCGCGCCGGCAGGATGCCGAGCTGACGATGGGGATGTTCGCCAACCTGCTGCGGCGCGCGCTGGGCGGCGCGCTGGAGATCGAGGAGGTGTGGTTCGAGCACCCGGCGCCGGAACAGGCGCAGGCGCATGCGGCGGCGTTCGGCGCGCCGGTGTTCTTCGCCGCCCCGGCGAACGCGATCAGCTTTCGCGCGGCGGGGCTGGAGCGGCCGATGCCGGCGCGCGACCCGGCCCGCTTCGCAGCACTGGCGGAGGAGCTGCGCCGGATCGGCGGCGGCGGCGCGCCGCGCGACCTGCTCGGCGCGGTGACGAGCGAGATCCGCCGGCTGCTGCCCGAGGGGCCGGCCGGGATCGACCGGGTGGCCGCAAGCCTCGGCCTGCCGCGCTGGACGCTGCAGCGCCGGCTCGCCGAACACGGAATCACCTATTCGGAATGCATCGACCAGGTGCGGGCGCGGCTGGCGCTGATGTACCTCGCCGAGCCGCATCTCTCGATCGCCGCGGTCGCCGAACTGCTCGGCTATTCCGAGGTGAGCGCCTTCTCGCGGGCCTGCCGCCGGTTGCACGGCGCCTCGCCCGAGACGGTGCGCCGCAAGCTCGGCGCCCGCGCAATGCCTGACAGCACGACCGGGCGGCCAAGCCCGGCACACACGGCCTGACGGTCAACATGGGAGACGGAGATGTCGAACAACCAGGATGAGGCGCGGATCCTCGCCGAGGATACCGCAACGCTGCACAAGATGGGCTATGCGCAGGAACTCTCCAGGCGCATGCACGGATTTTCCAACTTCGCCATCGCCTTTTCGATCATCTGCATCCTTGCGGGCGGAATCACCTCGTTCCAGGCGGCGTTCTCCGCCGCCGGGCCGGGGGGCGTGTTCGTCGGCTGGATCGTGGGGTCGATCTTCTCGATGGTGATCGCGCTGTCGATGGCGCAGATCGCCTCCGCCTATCCGACGGCCGGCGCGCTCTATCACTGGTCCTCGATCCTGGGCGGGCGCGGCTGGGGCTGGGCGACCGCCTTCGTCAACCTGCTCGGGCTGATCTTCGTCGTCGCCTCGGTGAATGTCGGCGCCTACGATCTGTTCACCAGCCTGATCCTCGGCAACATGTTCCATATCGACACGTCGCACTGGGGGTTCTGGCAGCAGACCATCGCGGTCATCCTGATCACCGCGAGCCAGGGCGCGTTCAACCACATGGGCATCCGCACCACCACGCGGCTGACCGATTTCTCCGGCTACCTGATCTTCTTCATCGCCATCGTGCTGACCATCGCGATGCTGGTGGGCGCGCAGCATTACGATTTTTCGCGGCTGTTCACCTTCATCAACTATTCCGGCAAGGCCGGCGGCGGGGTGGTGCCGCATAGCGGCAACCTGTTCTACCTCTTCATGCTCGGCCTGCTGCTGCCGCTCTATACCATCACCGGGTTCGACGGCGCGGCCCACACCTCGGAAGAGACGGTGAACGCAAGGCGCACCGTGCCGCGCGGGATCATCAATTCGGTGTTCTGGTCGTTCGCGTTCGGCCTGGTGATGGAGGCCTCGATCCTGCTGGCGATGCCGGATCTCGGCAAGGCGGCGGCGCAGGGCGGCAACGTGTTCTTCAACCTGCTCGCCGGGCTGCCGGTGATCCTGCCGGTGAAATACCTGCTCTATGTCGGCATCGTCGTCGCCAACTATCTCTGCGCGCTGGCGGGCGTGACCTCGACCTCGCGGATGATCTTCGCCTTCGCCCGCGATGGCGGGCTGCCGGGCCACGCGATCTGGCGGCGGGTGAGCCCGACGCACCGCACGCCGGTCGGCGCGATCTGGCTGACGGCGGTGCTCTCCGTCGCGGCCACGCTGTATTCGCCGGCCTTCGCGGCGCTGGCGGCGGGCTGCGCGATGTTCCTCTACATCTCCTACGCCATGCCGGTCGCGGCCGGGCTGCTGGCGGAGGGCAAGACCTGGACCGAGTTCGGCCCGTTCCGCCTCGGCGCGCTCTCGAAGCCGCTTGCGGTCATCTCGATCATCGGCGTGTTCGTGCTGATCTATATCGGCATCCAGCCGCCCAACAATATCCTGATCACCTACGGTCTCGGCCTGATCGTGCTGATGCTGGTGCTCTGGTTCGGCGTGGCGCGGGTGCGCTTCCCCGGCCCGCCGATCAGCCGCGAGGCGATCGCCAGCCGGGCGGCGGAAATCGCGGCCGAGGAACGCGCGGTCCATGAAGGGACGGGAGGCTGAGATGGCTGCAACGCTGCCCACGCAACTGCTGATCGGCGGCGCGTTCGAGGCGGGCGCGGGCGCGCCGGTGCCGGTGGTCAATCCCCGGACCGGCGCCGTCATCGCCGAGATCGCCGAGGCGGATGCCGGCCAGGTGGCCCGCGCGGTGGAAGCCGCCGGGCGCGCCTTTCCGGCCTATGCGGCGCTGCCGCCGGCCGAGCGCGCGGCGATGCTGCTGCGCCTCGCCGATGCGATCGAGGCCGAGGCGGAGGACTTCGCCGCGCTGGAGGCGCTGAACTGCGGCAAGCCGCGCCCGGCCGTGCTGCGCGACGAGATGCCCGCCATCGTCGACTGTTTCCGCTTCTTCGCCGGCGCCGCCCGCTGCCTGTCGGGCAGTGCGGCGGGCGAGTATCTCGCCGGTCATACCTCGATGATCCGGCGCGATCCGGTCGGCCCGGTCGCGCAGATCGCCCCGTGGAACTATCCGCTGATGATGGCGGCGTGGAAGATCGCCCCGGCACTCGCCGCCGGCAACACGGTCGTGCTCAAGCCCTCGGAACTGACGCCGCTGACCGCGCTGAAGCTCGCCCGGATCGCCGCCGGCATCCTGCCCGAGGGCGTGCTCAACGTGATTTCGGGCCGCGGGCCGAGCACTGGCCAGGCGCTGATCGACGCGCCGGGGATCGCGATGATCTCGCTGACCGGCTCGATCGGCACCGGCGAGCGGGTGATCCAGGCGGCCTCGGCCTCGATCAAGCGCACCCATCTCGAACTCGGCGGCAAGGCGCCGGTGATCGTCTTCGACGACGCCGATATCGACGCCGCCGTCGCCGCGGTGCGGGACTTCGGATACTACAATTCCGGGCAGGACTGCACGGCGGCCTGCCGGGTCTATGCCGGTGCGAAGGTCTATGACCGGTTCGTGGCCGACCTCGCTTCGGCGGTGACGCAGCTCCGCTACGACCGGGCGGATGATTCGGAGAACGATATCGGCCCGGTGATCTCGGCGCGCCAGCGCGAGCGGGTGGGCGGCTTCGTCGCCCGCGCGGCGGCGCTGCCGCATGTCGAGGTCGTCGCCGGCGGGCGCGATGCGGCGGGGAGCGGCTTCTACTACGAACCCACCGTGGTCGCCGGTGCCGCGCAGGACGACGAGATCGTGCGCCGCGAGGTGTTCGGCCCCGTCGTGTCCGTCACGCGCTTCACCGATCCTGAGCAGGCGATCGTCTGGGCGAACGACTCCGATTATGGCCTCGCCTCGTCGGTCTGGACGCGCGATGTCGGGCGGGCGATGCGCCTGGCCGCCGGGCTGCGCTATGGCGCGACCTGGGTGAACTGCCACTTCATGCTCGCCAACGAGATGCCGCATGGCGGGCTGAAGCGGTCAGGCTACGGCAAGGATCTCTCCGCCTACGCGCTCGAGGACTATACCGTGGTCCGCCACGTCATGGTCCGGCTGGACTGATCCCGCCCGCGCCGGACGATGCGTCAGGGCGCGGCTTTCAGGTGGAAGGATTTCGGCCGGGTGAGATGCTCGAAGCCGATCCGCGAGAGGGTGCAGCCGCGGCCGGAATCCTTGACGCCGACCCAGGCCAGCGCCGGGTCGAGATAGTCGCAGCGGTTCATGAACACGGTGCCGGTCTCGATCTCGCCGCCGATGCGCGTCGCGGCCTCGACGTCGCGCGTCCAGACCGAGGCGGTCAGGCCATAGGGGCTGTCGTTCATCAGGCCGATCGCCTCCGCGTCCGAGGCGACCTTCATGATGCCGACGACCGGGCCGAAGCTCTCGCTGCGCATCACGTCCATCCGGTGATCGACATTCACCAGCACCTGCGGCGCGAGATAGGGCGTGCCGGGCCGGCTTTCGGGGAACCGCGCCTCGTCGATCAGCGCGGTGGCGCCGGCGGCGAGGGCTTCGGCGATCTGCCCGCGCACGAAATCGGCCCCGGCGGCGTTGACCATCGGGCCGAGCGTGGTTGCGGGGTCGAGCGAATGGCCGAGGCGATAGGCGTTGGTGGTCTCGACGAAGCGGGCGATGAAGTCGTCATACACCGCGGCGTCGACATAGATGCGCTCGATCCCGCAGCAGGACTGGCCGGAATTGAAGAAGGCGCCGTCGACCAGGTTGTCGGCGGCGTGGACGATGTCGGCATCGCGGCGGACATAGGCGGGGTCCTTGCCGCCGAGTTCGAGGCCGATGCCGGCGAAGCGGTCGGCGGCGGCGCGGACGACGCGATGGCCGGTCGCCACCGAGCCGGTGAAGGCGATGAAATCGACGCGCGGATCGCGGATCACCGCCTCGGCGTCGGCATTGGCGAGGTGGAGCACCTGGAAGACGTGCTCGGGCAGGCCGGCGGCGGCGAAGGACTCGGCGAAACGCTCGGCGCAGAGCAGCGTCTGCGAGGCCTGTTTCAGCACCACGGCGTTGCCGGCGAGCAGCGCGGGGACGACGCTGTTGACGGTGATCAGATAGGGATAGTTCCAGGCACCGATGACGAAGACGACGCCGAGCGGCTCGCGGGTGATGAACCGCTCGAAGCCGGCGACCGGCGCGGGCCGGACCGGCGCGAGCGACTCCGCTGCAAGCGAGATCATCATCCGCGCGCGTTCGGCAACACCGCGGATTTCTCCCGGCGTCTGGCCCACCGGCCTTCCCATCTGCGCGCTGATCTCGGCGGCGATCGCAGCACCATTGGCGGTGAAATGCGCGACGAAGCGCTCGCAGATCGCCATGCGCTCGGCGAGGCCGACGCGCCGCCAGGCCTTCTGCGCGGCGGCGGCCCGCTCCAGCGCCTGCTCGATCTCCGCCGGCCCGGCAAGGGCGCGGGCGGCGACCTCGGTGCCGTCGGCGGGGGAGAGGATGCGGTGAATCCGGGGATGCTCGGCCACGGCGGGAACTCCATTCTGCGCCCGCGCAGTCTGCCACGCCGCCGCGCGGCCCGGCAATGACATCAGAGCGCAGAATGGCGGGCCGGCCCGTCAGCCTTGCGGGACGAGCTTGTCCTGCGTGCGGGTTTCGAAATCCGAGGCGTCGTGCCGCTCGTGCAGCTGCTCGGCGGGGTCGCCGAAGGTGCGGTTGACCATGCGGCCGCGGCGGACGGCGGGACGCGCCAGGATCTGTTCGGCCCAGCGCACGACGTTGCGGTATTCATGCACCTGCAGGAATTCGGCCGCGTTGTAGAGCCAGCCCAGCACGAGCCCGCCATACCAGGGCCAGACGGCCATGTCGGCGATCGTGTATTCCGTGCCCGCGAGGTACTCCGCCTCGGCGAGCCGGCGGTCGAGCACGTCGAGCTGGCGCTTGGTTTCCATCGCGAAACGGTTGATCGGATATTCGAACTTCTCCGGCGCATAGGCGTAGAAATGGCCGAAGCCGCCGCCGAGATAGGGGGCGCTGCCCATCTGCCAGAACAGCCAGGAGAGGCATTCGGTTCGCGCATCGAGGTCCTTCGGCAGGAATTCGCCGAACTTCTCCGCGAGATAGAGCAGGATGGCGCCGGACTCGAACACCCGGCGGGGCTTGCCGCCACCATGGTCGACCAGGGCGGGAATCTTGGAGTTCGGGTTGGCGGCGACGAAGCCGCTGCCGAACTGGTCGCCCTCGCCGATGCGGATCAGCCAGGCGTCGTATTCGGCGCCGGCATGGCCGCGGGCGAGCAGCTCCTCGAGCATGACGGTGACCTTCACCCCGTTCGGCGTCGCGAGCGAATAGAGCTGGAGCGGATGCCGGCCGACCGGCAGTTCCTTCTCATGGGTGGGGCCGGCGATCGGGCGGTTGATGCTGGCGAAACGTCCGCCGCTGGGCTGCTCCCACGTCCAGATTTTCGGGGGTGTGTAGGCGGTCTCGCTCGTCATGGTCTGTCTCCACGTTTCAAATTCTGGAATCGTCAGCCCGGCGGGGCTGCGCCGATTGTGCCGGATGGCACGCGCGACGGGAGATGGGGCCAGGAGGCGCGTTTTTCAGGCCCCTGGCGCGGGGTCGATCAGGCGGGCACGGGCACCGGGTGCGGCCGCGCGGCACTGCGCCGGATCGCAGTGGGCGGCGCGTCCTGCGCCGTGCGGAAGCCCGCCGCCTGCGCGGCGAGCTTCGCGGTTTCCTCCTTCAGCGACACGGTGGCGGCCGCGGTCTGCTCGACCATGGCGGCGTTCTGCTGCACGGCCTGGTTCATCTGCCCGGCGGCGGCATTCACCTCGGCAAGGCTGCGCGCCTGGCGGTTGGCGGAGCCGGAAATCTCGGTGATGAGCTGTTCGAGCGCGACCACGTTCTGCGCGATCGTCTCCAGCGCGGCGCCGGTCTCGCCGACCAGGCGAACCCCGTCGCCCACCTGTTTCGAGGACCGGGCAATGAGTTCCTTGATCGATTTCGCGGCCTCGGCCGAGCGGTGGGCGAGGGCGCGCACCTCGGAGGCGACGACGGCGAAGCCCCGCCCGGCATCGCCGGCGCGCGCGGCCTCGACCCCGGCATTGAGCGCGAGCAGGTTGGTCTGGAACGCCACCTCGTCGATCAGGCCGATGATCTGGTCGATCTCGCGCGAGGAGGTTT
This sequence comes from Acidiphilium sp. JA12-A1, assembly GCF_000724705.2. Lineage (NCBI taxonomy): Bacteria > Pseudomonadati > Pseudomonadota > Alphaproteobacteria > Acetobacterales > Acidocellaceae > Acidiphilium > Acidiphilium sp. JA12-A1. The sequence goes on along the minus strand of NZ_JFHO01000019.1, from coordinate 6,803 downwards.
CGATCTGCCGCATCGCGGCGACGGCGTTGGCGACGATATTGTGCGACCTGTCGGCGGCGGCGTTGGCCGTCTGGGCCGCGGTGTTCGCGCGCGCGGCGTTCTCCGCCGTGCTCTGCACGCCGGAGGTGATCTCGTTGAGCGCGGCACTGGTCTGTTCGAGGCTGGCGGCCTGCTGCTCGGTGCGGCGGGCGAGATCCTCGGCGGCGCGGGCGATCTCGTCGACGCCGTTGTTGATCTCGCCGGTGCTCTTGCGGACGCCCGAGAGACTGTCCGACAGGCGGCTGAGGGCGCCGTTGAAATCGTCGGCCAGGCGATGATAGTCCTCCGGCAGCCCTTCGGTGATGCGGTAGGACAGGTCGCCCTCGGCAAGCGCGGTAAGGGCGCGGCCGAGCGTATCCATTACCACGCGGTTGGTCGCGGCCGCCTTGTCCTCGGCCTCGCGGCGCCGGCGGTCGAGTTCCTCGAGATAGACGGCGATCGCGAGATCCATGTCGAGGAAGGTGGCCTTGACCAGCGCGCCGAGATCGGCGGCCGGGCTGGTTTCGGCGTCGCGGCGGAACAGGGGGCGCCGTTTCGGTTTCCGCGAATCGAGCACGCCGGCGATGATCTGTTCGAGGATGAGCGCGTAACCGGCGATATACCAGCGCGGCTCGAGCCCGATCCTGGCGTGCACCTCGCCGACGCGGGTGACGGCGTCGACATAGTCGGTGTCGAACCGCGCCTCGGCGATGCGGGTCCAGTGGCCGGCCTGGCGGGATCGGGCCGTGCCGATCGAGGCGTCGGTGGCGAAGAAGGCACGGGCTTCCGGGCTGCGGCGGATGCGCTCGTAGAAATCCGCGAGTGCGGCCGGCACCGCCTGCGCAAGCACCGGCTGCATGTCCCGCAGACGGCCCCTGACCTGTTCGTCGAGCCCGATGAATTCCAGTCGCTGCGCGAACGTTTCCCGGCAAGTGTTCATCGTGGTTGACCCATTCTGTTGAATGCAAATATCTATGTTTTCGAATAATTAAGAGCCGCCTAACGTTACAATTTTAATTTCGATTATTGAGATACTGCATTCGACCAGGCTTGATCTGCACGGTAGGCGAATGTTCGAATTCCGGAAAACGAACATTGAAGCCGAGGATCGGGATGTTCGTTTCGGGCGGCTGGCATTCGGCGGCCCGCTGCGCGACAAAGGCTACCGCGGAAGGGAGACACAGATGACCATGACGATGAGCACCAATTCGGACCTGCAGCGGGCGCGCCGGTGATGGACGGCGCCTCGCCCCGCGCGGGAAGCCGCCGACAGGCCGAGATCATGAGCCTGTTGCAGGAAGCCGGGCGGGTCTCGGTCGAGGATCTGGCGGCGCGCTTCGGCGTGACGCCGCAGACGATCCGGCGCGATCTCAACGAATTGTGCGAGGTCCACCGCCTGACCCGGGTGCATGGTGGCGCGATGATCGCCTCCAGCGTCGCCAATCTCGCCTATGACGCGCGCAAGCTCGTGGCGCAGCCGGTCAAGCAGCTGATCGGCGAGGCGGCGGCGCGGCTGATCCCGGACAATTCCTCCCTGCTGATCAATCTCGGCACCACCACCGAGGAGGTCGCCCGCGCGCTCGCGCAACACAGCGGCCTGCTCGTCATCACCAACAACCTGCATGTGGCGGCGGAGCTGTATCGCCTGCCCGGCGTCGAGCTCATCATGGCGGGCGGCACGGTGCGCCGGGCCGATGGCGGCATCGTCGGCGCGACGACGGTGGAGCAGATCCGCCAGTTCCGCGCCGATTTCGCGGTGATCGGCACCTCGGCGATCGACCGCGACGGCACGCTCCTCGATTTCGACAGCCGCGAGGTGCAGGTCTCCCGCGCAATCATCGAATGCGCCAGGCGGGTCATGCTGGTGGCCGACAGCAGCAAGTTCACCCGCTCCGCGCCGGTGCGGATCGCGCATCTGAAGGATGTCGACGTGCTGGTGACCGACCGGTTGCGCACGCCCGAAAGCCGCGAACTCTGCGAACGTCTCGGCATCGAGGTGGTGGAAACGGCGGGGGAGGAAGACGCCGACACGGCCGACTGAGTCGGTCGATATTCGTTTCATATTTCGTTTTGAGTGTTGACGCCCGGTTTTTGTTCGTATTAACGTTCGCTTCGACAAGCGATCGAATACGAAACGCAAACGCGGGAGGTTTGCCTGATGGCGTCCGCAACGGACACTTCAGTGGTCCACGACATCGCGATCATCGGCGGTGGCATCAATGGCTGCGGCATCGCGCGCGATGCGGCGGGGCGCGGCTGGTCGGTCTTTCTCTGCGAGGCGGGCGATCTCGGCGGCGCCACCTCGGCGGCCTCGACCAAATTGATCCATGGCGGCCTGCGCTATCTCGAATATTACGAGTTCCGGCTGGTGCGCGAGGCGCTGATGGAGCGCGAGGTGCTGTGGGGCATCGCGCCGCACATCATCTGGCCGTTGCGCTTCGTGCTGCCGCACCACAAGGGGTTGCGCCCGGCCTGGATGCTGCGGCTCGGCCTCTTTCTCTACGATCATCTCGGCGGGCGGAAGAAACTGCCGCCGACGCGCGTGGTGCGGTTGCGGCGCGATCCCGCCGGCCGTCCGCTCGATCCGCGCTTTGTCCGCGCCTACGAATATTCGGATTGCTGGGTGGAGGATTCGCGCCTCGTCGTGCTGAACGCGCGCGATGCGGCGGATCGGGGCGCGGTGATCGAGCCGCGCACCCGCTGCATCAGCGGCGCGCGCGAGGGCGGGCTGTGGACCCTCACCGTGCGCGACGAGCGCAGCGGCGAAACGCGCACGGTGCGCGCCCGCGCCCTGGTGAACGCCGCCGGGCCCTGGGTCGCCGAGGTGCTGCAGAAGGTGCTGCGGGCGAACACGCCGGCCTCGGTGCGCGCCGTCCAGGGCAGCCACATCGTCGTTCCCCGGCTCTACCCCGAGGATCATTGCTACATCTTCCAGAACGCCGATGGCCGCATCTTCTTCGTCATCCCCTATGAGCGGGATTTCACCCTGATCGGCACCACCGACCGCGACTATCAGGGCGACCCCGCCGAGGTGCGCGCCTCGGCTGACGAGATCGCCTATCTCTGCGAATCCGCCAGCGCCTATTTCACGAAGCCGGTCACGCCGGCGGATGTCGTCTGGGCCTATTCCGGCGTCCGCCCGCTCTATGACGACGGCGCCTCGAAAGCCCAGGCCGCCACGCGCGACTACGTGCTGGAGATGGACGCGCCGGCCGATGGCCCCGCCCTGCTCTCGGTCTTCGGCGGCAAGATCACGACCTACCGCCGCCTGGCCGAATCGGTGCTCGGCAAGCTCGCGCCGCACCTGCCGCCCGCCACCGCGCGGAAGCAGGGCTGGACCGGCGACGAGCCCCTGCCCGGCGGCGACTTCCCGACCGACGGGTTCGACGCCCAGGTGGCGGCGCTGTTGCGCGACTATCCGTTCCTCGCGCCGGCCACCGCGGCGCGGCTGGTCAGGGCCTATGGCACCCGCGCGCGCGTCCTGCTCGGCGATGCGCGGCGGGCGGCGGATCTCGGCGCCATCTTCGGCGCCGACCTGACCGAGGCGGAACTGCGTTACCTGCACGCCCACGAATTCGCGCTGACCGCGGAGGATGTGGTGTGGCACCGCAGCAAGTTCGGCCTGCGGCTGAGCGATGCCGAGATCGCCGCTGTCGAGCGGTTCATGCAGACCCTCGCCGCACAGGACGCCCACGCATGATGCGCGAGGCGCAACAGAAATTCCGGAGTCCGGCGGAATCCGGCGCCCGCCGCGCCAGGGGCGCGCCGGAGCCGGCTGCACTGCTACCCGGACGTTAGTTCACATCGTTGCCAGCAAAGGGAGGAATAAAATGTCGCGTTATGTAGGGGCCATAGACCAGGGCACGACGAGCTCGCGCTTCATCGTGTTCGACAAGGGCGGGAACATCGTTTCCGTCGCCCAGAAGGAGCACCGGCAGATCTATCCGAAGCCGGGCTGGGTCGAGCACGACCCGATGGAGATTCTCTCCAACACCAACGAGGTCATCGGCGCCGCCCTCGCGCGGGCAAACCTCACCGCGTCCGACCTCGCCGCCGTCGGCATCACCAACCAGCGCGAGACCACCCTGCTGTGGGACCGCAAGACCGGCCAGCCGCTCTGCAACGCGCTGGTCTGGATGGACACCCGCACCGACCAGCTCGTCCAGCAGTTCACCCGCGATGGCGGGCAGGACCGCTTCCGCGCCAAGACCGGCCTGCCGCTGGCCACCTATTTCGCCGGGCTGAAGCTGCGCTGGATTCTCGACAATGTCGAAGGGGCGAAGGCCAAGGCCGAGGCGGGCGACGCGCTGTTCGGCACCGTCGATTCCTGGCTGACCTGGAACCTGACGGGTGGCGTGAATGGCGGCCACCACGTGACCGACGTGACCAACGCGAGCCGCACCATGCTGATCGACCTCGCGACCTGCGCCTGGGATGACGACATGCTGAACGCGTTCGGCATTCCGCGCGCCTGCCTGCCGAAGATCGTGCCGTCCTCCGCCGTCTATGGCGAAATCCGCACCGCCCCGCTGCAAGGCACGAAACTCGCCGGCATGCTGGGCGACCAGCAGGCCGCCCTGGTCGGGCAGACCTGCTTCGCCCCCGGCGAGGCGAAGAACACCTATGGCACCGGCTCGTTCCTGCTGATGAACACCGGCACCGAACCCGTGCAGTCCAAGGCCGGGCTGCTTACCACGCTCGCCTACCAGCTCGGCGACGAGAAGCCGCGCTACGCTCTGGAGGGAGCGATCGCCATCACCGGCGCGCTGGTGCAGTGGCTGCGCGACAACCTGAAACTGTTCGACGTCGCCCCGCAGATCGAGCCGCTCGCCCGCAGCGTCGAGGACAATGGCGATGTGTATATCGTGCCCGCGTTCTCCGGGCTCTACGCGCCCTACTGGAAGGACGACGCCCGCGGCGTCATCGCCGGGCTGACGCGCTATGCGACCCGCGCCCACCTCGCCCGCGCCGCCCTCGAATCCACCGCCTACCAGGTGCGCGACGTCGTCGAGGCGATGCAGGAGGATTCCGGCATCCGGCTCGCGGCGCTGAAGACCGATGGCGGCATGGTCGCCAACGAATTGCTGATGCAGTTCCAGGCCGACATCCTGAACGCCCCGGTGGTTCGCCCGAAAATGACCGAGACCACCGCGCTGGGTGCCGCCTACGCCGCCGGCCTCGCCGTCGGTTACTGGGCGAATCTTGAGGATCTGCGCGCCAACTGGGGCGTGGACAAGACCTGGGAGCCGTCAATGCCCGCTGAGACGCGCGAAAAATACTATCGCTCATGGAAGAAGGCCGTGCAGCGTTCCTTCGCCTGGGTCGATTGACGAAAAACACGAGGAAACGAGACAATGTCAAACACTGCCGAATACGCTCCCGATTCGCAAAGATCGGTCTCTGACCGCAGGATGCTGGGTGTTAAGGTCGGCTGGCGGGCCCAGTCGATCTTTTCCGAAATGCTCGCTGAGTTTCTTGGCTGCGTCGTTCTGATTGCCTTCGGAGCCGGTGTGGTCGCCGTGGCGGTCGTCGGATTGACCGAGTCCGGTCGCACCGCCGTGATCTTCAACGGCGCCGGAGGGTGGCTGCTGATCACCTGGGGATGGGCCTTCGCAGTCACCATGGCAATCTATGTCGCCGGTGGGGTTACCGGCGCGCATCTCAATCCCGCCGTCAGCCTCGCCTTTGCGGTCAAGGGTGACTTCCCGTGGCGCAAGGTCGTGCCGTACTGGGTTGCGCAGGTCGCGGGCTGTTTCGTCGGAGCGGCCTTAGTCTATCTGGACTATTTCCGTGCCATCGATGCTTGGAATGCCGCGCATCACGTTGCCTCTTATGCGGCCCCCGGCGGACTGACGACGTTCAGCATCTTCGCAACCTTCCCGGCATCCTATCTCGGCGGACATATGGACCTCGCCCTGATTGACCAAATCATCGGAACTTTCTTCCTGCTGCTCTTCGTGCTGGCGATATCCGACAATCTGAATCTGAGCCCGACTTCCAATATGGGACCCCTGATGGTGGGCCTCGCAGTCGCAGCGATCGGGATGTCATATGGCGTTGATGCCGGTTATGCAATCAATCCTGCGCGAGACTTCGGCCCGCGCCTGTTCACCTGGGTCATGGGGTGGGGGAAGAATGCGTTTCCAGGCCCGCATGGCTATTGGTGGGTGCCGATCATCGGGCCGATGATCGGTGGTGTTTTGGCCGTTTACGTCTATAAATGGTAAGAGGGGCAAAAGGGTGGGTAACCCGAGTTCGACTTGGTCAGCAGGCCAACGATCGAGCAGGTGGCGGGAACGAAGAAATTGTCGCGGATACTGGTTAGGTGGGGCGGAGGCGGGCTCTGACGTAGAAGTCGAGCGGCGCGATGATCGCGGCCCCCACCACCTTGAACCTGCTACCCAGATAATCCCAGATCGCGATGCCAAGTTTGTCACAGGTCTTGGCGAGGCTCAGGAACGCGTCGCGGCAATCCCGGCCGGTCTCACTCCGGGTTCCGGCGCTGATCTTCCGCCGCGTGACGTGACCGCGGATGTCGTTTTCCGAACCATTGGTGTGGAGCGGGATTTCCGGCCGTTCCAGCACCATCAGTAGTTCGGCCTTGTTGGCGTGCAGCCGCGCCAGCAGACGGTCCAGCGTCACGAAGCCGGTGCGGCAGAGGAAGATACGGTCGAAGCGGGTCCGTAACGCCCGAGCCTGCCGCTTGCCCGGTTTTTGCTGGTACGCTTTGAGGTCCGCGTAAAAATCCCAGATCAGGCCACGAACCCGCGTTTGAGCGGCGCGAT
>NZ_JFHO01000020.1:0-17466 GCF_000724705.2 Acidiphilium sp. JA12-A1 | reverse complement strand
GGCGAGCGGCGGGGCGGGCGCGGTCATGATGACGCCCGGCCGGCGGGGGCGGCGGTGAGTCGGACGACGGCGACGAGCAGGGCGAGCAGCGCGGACAGGATGATCCAGGGCGAGAGGTGCAGCAGCTGCGGCAGGGTGAGCGCCGCCTTGCCGGTGCGGGCGTAGGCCCAGGCGCCGATGGCGGGATAGGCGCCGTTGAACAGGATCGTGCCGGCGCCGATGCCGAGCAGGAAGACCAGGCCGTCGAGCCGGCCGGAGGCCAGGGCGACGGCGGCGGTGCCGGGGCAGTAGCCGCCGACGGCCATGCCGATGCCGATCAGGGCACCGCCGAGCAGCGTGCCCCAGAGATAGAGCGAGGGGACGAAGATGCGCCCGAAGGGCAGCAGGCCGAGATCGCGGAACAGGTAGAGCAGCGTCCCGGTGACGATGATCGCGGTGAACATCACCTTGAACACCGTCCAGTCCACGAGGCGGAGCTGGCCGGTGAGGCGCGCCGGGTCGGCGAAGCCGGCGCCCTCGAGGATCGCGCCGAAGGCGAGGCCGATGAGCAGGCCGGAGAGCGAGCCGGTCCAGCCGAGGGGGAGATGGATCATCGCCCGCCCTCCCCGCCCCAGAGCGGCGCGACGAGGCGGCCGGCGAGGAGGCCGGCGGCGAAGAAGCCGATGAGGAACACGAAGCCGGCGACGGCGAGCGGCGCCGAGCCGGACAGGCCCATGCCGCTGGTGCAGCCCATCGCCATGCGCGCGCCGAAGCCGGAGGCGGTGCCGCCGAGCAGGGCGAGGGCGAGACGGACCGGCGAGGCGGCGAGGCGCGGGCCGTCGATGCGCGGGCGCAGGCGGCGGCCGAGGGCGGCGCCGGCGAGGCCGCCGAGAAGCATGCCGCCGGCTTCCCAGACGATCCACTGATCGAGGCCGGCGCGGGCATAGGCGGCGAGGTAGCTGTGCGGCGCGAGCCCGCGCGGCGACGCCGCCGCCAGGGCCGACGCGGTGGCGTAGGTCGTCGCCCCGGTGACGCCGAGCCCGTGGCCGGTGGCGAGGAAGGTGACGAACAGCAGCACCCCCAGCGCCGCCCCGGCGGCATGGGGATTCCACACGGGGCGGAGGCCGGGTTTCATCGCGCGCGGTCCGCTCAGAAGGCCGAGTGGCCGGGGACCATCGGCAGGGCGGGGTTGCGCGACCATTCCGACATCGAACCGTCGTAGAGCCGGACGCGCGGATTGGCGAGGACCTCGCGCAGCACGAACCAGTCGGTCGAGGCGAAATGGCCGGTGTTGCAGAAGGTGATCGACGGCGCGCCGCGCTCGACGCCGGCGCGGTGCAGCGCCTGGGCGAGTTCGGGCATCGGGCGCACGCCCTCGCCATCGGCGGTCAGCACCGCCGAGAAGGGCAGGTTGCGCGCGCCGGGCAGCGTGCCGGCGCGGGCATCGACCGGCGCCCTGACCCGGCCCTCGAACTGGGCGGGGGGACGGGCATCGACCAGCTGGGCGGCGTGGCTGTCGAGCGTCGCGCGCACCATCGGCATCGTCGCGAGATATTCGGTGGTGGGATGCGGGACGAAGACGGCGGGGCGGAGGGGAACATTGCCGCGGGCGACCGGATCGACCGGGTCGGCGAACCAGGCGCGGTCGCCGCCGTTGAGGATCGAGGCGTTGTCGGCACCTTCCATGCGCAGCGTCCAGAACACGCGGGCGGCGGCGTTGAAGTCGCCGCGGGCGCGGCCGGCGGGGACGATGATGACGCGGGTCGCGTTGCCGATGCCGAAATGGCCGATGACGCCGGCGATCTGCTCCGGCGGGGGCAGCATGCCGGGGATGCCGTCGCGCGGGACGCGCCAGCCATCGTTGAGGAAGCCGGTGAAGACGGCGCCGGGAATGTGGCCGGCCTCGTAGGCCGGGCGCTGGGTGGCGGTGTCGTAGACCTCGAGGATGACCTGGCCGCGGTCGTGCAGGTGGGCGCGCAGCCAGGCGGCATCGACCAGCGGCGGCGCGGATGAGGCGGGCGCGGCGCGGGCGGGCGCGGTGGCGGCGAGGCCCAGCACCGCGATGCCGAGTGCCGCGGCGGAAAGCGATGCCATGATCGCGGCGGCCGGCCGGGCCGTGGCCAAGGCGGCTGTTCTCGTCTGCATGTTCATGAAAGTTCCGCTCCTTCCTCGCGCGCCGGGCGGCATTGCCGAGCCGCGGCGCGGCGTTGCGCCGTCATCACGATGCGCGCGCGGACAAATGAAGCCGCAGCAACCGCATCGCGCTGTTCAATATTGGATGCACGGCGGCAAGGCGTTGACGCAGGTCAATGCGGGCGACGATCGGCGGCTTTATTGACTTCATCCATGCGGATGAGGCGGTTCGGCCCTCGAACGCCAGGTTGCCGGCGATGACGGGCGGCGCGCCCGAGCCGCCGGCATCGCGGGGATGGAAAAGGCGGCATGCAGAGACGCGATTTCATCAGGATGAGTTCCGCCGTCGCCTCGGCCGCGCTGCTCGGCCCGACCCTCGCCGGGTGCAGCCGCCCCGCCGAGTGGCAAAGGATGATGACCGAGGCGCCGGCGACGGAAACCCCGACCGTCTGCAATATCTGCTTCTGGGCCTGTGCCGCGAAGGTTCACACGCGCGGCGAGCGGCTGTGGAAGATCACCGGCAACCCGGAGGATGCGCATTGCGAGGGCCGGCTCTGCACGCGCGGGACCGGCGGGGTCGGCGCCTATTACGATCCGAACCGGCTGGTGCGGCCGCTGGTGCGGATGGGCAAGGGGGCGGACCAGCGCTTCGAGGTGGCGAGCTGGGACAACGCGCTGGGGCTCGTGGCCGAGCGGATGGAGAAGATCGCGCGCGAGCACGGGCCGGACCGGCTGGCGGCGCTCGTGCACGGGCCGGGGGCGGCGCATTTCAGCCATCTGGTGCGCGCCTTCGGTTCGGACAGCATCGCCGAGCCGGCGTTCGCGCAGTGCCGCGGGCCGCGCGACACCGGGTTCTTCCTGACGTTCGGTCAGGGCTTCGGCTCGCCCGAGCAGACCGACATGGCGAAGGCGCGCTGCATCGTGCTGATCGGCACGCATATCGGCGAGAACCTGCACAACAGCCAGGTGCGGACCTTCACCGACGGCATCCGCAACGATGCGACGATCATCGTCGTCGATCCGCGCTTCTCGGTCGCGGCGGGGAAGGCGAATCACTGGCTGCCGATCCGCCCCGGCACCGATATCGCGCTGCTGCTGGCGTGGATGAACGTGATTCTCGCGGAGCGGCGCTACGATGCCGGATATGTGGCGCGGAACACGGTGGGGCTGGAGGCGCTGTGCGCGCATGTCGCGCCGTTCACGCCGGAATGGGCCTATGGCGAGACCGGGATCGAGCCCGCGCTGATCCGCGAGACGGCGCGGCTGATGGCGGCGGCGGCGCCGGCGACGGTGGTGCATCCGGGCCGGCACTCGACCTGGTGGGGCGACGACACGCAGCGGGCGCGGGCGATGGCGATCCTCGCCGGGCTGCTCGGGATCTGGGGCCGCGAGGGCGGCTATTACCTGCCGGAGAGCGTCGCCCTGCCCGCCTATCCGGTGCCCGCCTATCCGGTGCCGAAGACCTCGTGGCGGGAGATCGCGCTGCCGGTGTTTCCGCTGGCGGGCGCGCCGGTCACCAATGTCATTCTCGACAACGCGCACGGGGCGGACGCGCATTACAAGGGGCTGATCGTCTACGACACCAACCTGCCGATGACGATGCCCGGAATCCGCAGGACGCTGGAGGCGGCCGCGCAGTCGCTGGAGCTGATCGTCGCGGTCGACGTGCAGCCGGCCGAGGTGACCGGCTATGCCGATGTGGTGCTGCCGGAATGCTCGTATCTCGAACGGCACGACCCGCTGCGCAACAGCGGCGAGCGGTATCCCGCGCTCGCACTGCGGGCACCGGCGCTGCCGCCGCGCGGGGAGTCGAAGCCGGGATGGTGGATCGCACGCGAGATCGGCACGCGGCTCGGCCTTGGGCGGTATTTCCCGTGGACGGATTACACCGAGGTGATCGACTGGCAGCTGCGCCAGGTCGGCTCCTCGCTGAAGGAGCTGGAGACGACCGGGATCAGGGCGTTCCCGCGGCGGACGCCGGCGTATTTCGCGCCGGGGGAGACGCCGCGCTTCGGGACGCCGAGCGGAAAGATCGAGTTGTTCTCGGCAACCTTGCAGCAGGCGGGGTTCGATCCGCTGCCGCGCTACACGCGGCCGGAGGCGCCGCCGGCGGATCATTTCCACCTCAATTACGGCCGCGCGCCGCAGCACAGCTTCAGCCGCACGCAGAACAATCCCGTGCTCTACCAGCTGATGCCGGAGAACCTGGTGTGGATCCATCCGACGGCGGCGCGGCGCTTCGGCATTCGCAACGGAACCTATGTCCGGCTGGTGAACCAGGACGGGGTGGTGAGCAACAAGGTGCGGGTGCGGGTGACCGAGCGGACGCGGCCGGATTCGGTGTGGCTGGTGCACGGGTTCGGCCACACGGCGCCGGGGCTTTCGCTCGCGCGCGGGCGCGGCGCGGATGATTCGGCGCTGATGACGCGGGTGCTCTACGACCCGATCATGGGCGGCACCGGCATGCGGGGCAATTTCGTGACGTTCCGCAAGGAGAGCGCGTGATGCCGCATTTCGCCATGGTGATCGACACGAAGACCTGCATCGGCTGCACCGACTGCGTCGATGCCTGCCGGATGGAAAACAACGTGCCGGAGGGGCTGTGCTATGACTGGGTGGTGGAGATCACCGAGGGGCGGTATCCGTCGCTGAAGACGGAATTCCGCTCGGAGCGGTGCAATCACTGCTCGCACGCGACCTGCGTCGACGCCTGCCCGACCGGGGCGAGCCAGTACTGGAACGGCAGCAACATCGTGGTGGTCGATGCGACGCGCTGCACCGGCTGCAAGGCGTGCATCGCCGCCTGCCCCTACGATTCCCGGCTGATCATGGAACCGCAGGGCTATATCGGCAAATGCACCTTCTGCGTCCATCGGGTGCAGTATGGCGAGGACCCGGCCTGCGTGGCGACCTGCCCGGCGCATGCGATGCATTTCGGGCTGCTGGACGATCCGGGCAGCGCGGTCAGCCGGCTGCTCGCCACGCGCGCGCATTACGTGCTGGCGCCGGAGACCGGCAACCAGCCCAACGTGTTCTACCTGCGTTAGTGCGGATGGCGGACGGAGGACGGGCGGATGCGTGAAGAGGTTCTGGCGAGCGTTCTGGCGAATCCCCGCGTCGAGCCGCATCTGGCGATCTGGGGATGGCAGATCGCGACCTATCTGTTTCTCGGCGGGCTGGCGGGCGGGATGATGCTGTGCTCGGGCGCGGTGATCCTCGGGCGGCGGGACGAGGATGCGCCCTTCGCCGCGCGGCGCGCGCCGCTGGTGGCGCTGGTGCTGCTGGCGGTCGGGCTCGGCGCGCTGTTCCTCGACCTCGAGCGCAAGATCGATGTGTGGCGGTTCTACACGGTCCTGCATGTGACCTCGCCGATGTCGTGGGGATCGTGGATATTGCTGCTGGTGATGCCGGCGCTGGCGCTGATGGCGCTGGGCGGGATCGATGCCGGGTTTCCGCCGCTGGCGCGATGGCTGCGGAGGCTGCCCGCGATCGGCGCGCTGGCGGGGCGGGTGATCGGGCTGAGCGTCGCGGCGCGGCGGGCGGTGGCGGCGGTGAACGTCGCGCTCGGGATCGCGCTCTGCGTCTATACCGGCGTGCTGCTCTCGGGGTTCAACGCGCGGCCGTTCTGGCATTCGGCGCTGCTCGGGCCGCTGTTCCTGGTCTCGGGCATGTCGACCGGGGCGGCGGTGATCGTTCTCGGCGCGCGCACGGCGAAGGAGCGGCACCTGTTCGGGCGGATCGATCTCGGGCTGATCCTGGTGGAGATGGCGCTGATCGGGCTGTTCCTGATCGACATGCTCAATGGCGACGCGTTGCAGCAGGCGGCGGCGGCGCTGCTGCTGGGCGGGGCGCTGACCGGGCTGTTCTGGGTCGGGTTCATGGCGCTCGGCCTCGCGCTGCCGCTGCTGATGGAAGCGGCGAGCTGGCGCCGCCCGATCGCGCTGCTGGCCGGCACCGCCTCGGTGCTGGTGCTGGTCGGCGGGTTCCTGCTGCGCGACATCGTCGTCACCGCCGGGCAACAGACCGGCTGGCGGAGCTTTCACAACCAGTTCAACGCCGCCCTGCTCGACCGCCTGCGCCATGACGGCGAAAACCCGAACGGCCGCTTCTAGAAGGAACGCAACCACCATGGCCCGCACACCGAAACACGCCCCGCTCCTTTCGCTGCTGACCGCCGCGGCCGCCGCGGTGCCGCCGCTGCCGACGGCCCTTGCCGTGATGGCGCCGGCGGGCGCGGCACTGGCCGCCGCACCGGGCGCTTCGACGACGCTGGCGCAGGCGATCGCGCGCGGCGACACGCAGATCGCGCCGGCCAGCGTGCGGGCGCTGATCATGGCGCAGCGGCGGGATTTCACGCTGATCGACATCCGCGCGCCGAAGGAGTTCGCCGCCGGGCATATCCGCGACGCGCGTAACGTTCCGATATCGCAACTTGCGCTGCCGCAGGAGATCAACCGCCTGCGCCGCTCGCCGCAGGTGATCTTGTATGGCAACGCCACGGACAAGGCGGCCGAGGCGGCGGTGATGCTGCGGGCCTCGGGGGTGATGGCGCGGGCGATGACGGGCGGGCTCGCGGCGTGGGGACAGGCGCTGGAGGCGGCGGCGGCGCGGCCGGACCAGGCGGCGATGGTGCGGGCGCTCAACCTCTGCCCCGAGATCGTGGCGACGCCGATCGCGCCGGCCCCGGCCGCACCCGAGGCGGCCCCCGCCGCGCCGCAGGCGGCACCGAAGGCGCCGGCCGGAACGGCGCCGGTCAATCTGAACGGCATGTGCGGCTGAGCGCGGAATTCGGGACGACGGGAGGCCGGGATGGACCAGTTCGGCGCCATGCGCCTCGGCGGCAACGCGGAGCGGGCGAGTGCGGACCAGGCGCTGACCGCGCAACTGTTCGACAAGGCGCGGCGGATGGTGATCGCCGGCGCGATCGACGGCAACCCGTCGGCAACACCGCTGCTCTGCGCGCGGGATGGGGAGGACATCGTCTTCGCCGCCCATCGCGCCTCGCGCCTCGCCGCCCTGCTGTCGATCAATCCGCGGGCGCAGGCGATCGTCGAGACTGACGATCCGTTATTTTCGCTCCTGCTGGAGGTCACGGGCTTCTGCGTCGAGCTGCGGGAAGCGGCGGCGCGGGGGCGGGTGTTGGCGGCGCTGCATGGCGGGGCCGGGCCGGATGACGCGGCGGCGCGAGAATTTGCCTGCTACCGGCTGCGGCCGACCAGGCTCGCGCTGGTGGACCGGATGGCGACGCCGCGCTTCGCCTGGCAGGCGCTGCCGCAGAACCGGCGCAGCGACGCGCGGCTGGCGCTGGACGATCTCGGCGGGTGGATGCGGCTGTGGATCCGCACCGTGCGGGCACCGTTCTTCACCGCCGCGATCGTGCCGGTGCTGCTGGGCGGGGCGGTGGCGCGGTTCGCGATGGCACGGGCCGGGACCGGGGCTGACTGGCCGTGGGCGCTGTTCCTCTGGTGCATCGCGGGCGTTCTGCTGGCGGCGGCGGGGACGAACCTGATCAACGATTACGGCGACCACGAGACCGGGGCCGACGAGGGCAACGAGGTTGGCGGCAATCCGTTCACCGGGGGCAGCCGGGCGATCCAGCTCGGGATGGTGGCGGCGTGGAAGGTGCTGCTGGGCAGCGCGATCTGCTTCGGCGGCACGGTCGCGATCGGGCTGCACATCAACGCGGCACTCGCCGGCCACGCGCTGGCGCCGACGCCGCTGCTCGGCTTCGGCGTGATCGGCTGCGCACTCGGCATCATGTATACCATGGGACCGTTCCGGCTGAGCTATCGCGGGCTCGGCGAGGTCGCGGTGCCGCTCGGCTTCGGGCCGGTGATCGTGCTCGGCACCGCCTATGTGCTGGCGAAGGCGATGCACGTGCCGGTGCCCTGGCTGGCGGGGCTGCTGGCCGCCCTGCCGGTTTCGGTGTTCGTGCTGCTGATCCTGTGGATCAACCAGTTCCAGGACGCGCCGGCCGACGCGGCGGCGGGCAAGCGGACCTGGGTGGTGCGGCTGGCGGAGACGGCGGGCGGCGACATCGATTTCCGGCGGCCGTTCCGCGCCTATCTGGCGCTGGATGCCGCGGGGTTCGGGCTGATCGCGCTGCTCGGGCTGATCGGGCGGGCCGATCCGGCGCTGGCGACACGATATGCGTTCCTCGCGCTGCTGCCGCTGCCGCTCGCCCTCGTCGCGACGCGCAAGGGGAGCTTGTGGGTGCGGCGCTGGCGGGCGGCGCCGGGCGAGCGGGCGCGGTTGCCGTTCGAGCTGCTCGGGGTGAACGCGATCACCATCGGCGTGCACCTGGCGACCGGGCTGCTGCTGGCGCTCGCCTATCTTCTCGCGGGGTGAGCGGCGCGGCCCCTCGCCTCCCGCTCGAACGCCGCGACCACCCGCCAGAGCAGCACCGGCACGAGGCGCGATGCCATCGCATCGAGCGGGCGGGAGTCGAATTCGACCGCGAGTTCGGCGCGGATCAGCGTTGCCGCCGGGCGCATCTCGCGCAGCGACCAGGACAGGGCGAAATCGCGGAAGGGGTGCAAGGCCGAACGGATGGCGATGCGGTGCGGCGGGTCGAGGGTGGCGGCGGAGACGAAGTCCATCCGCAGGCCCATGATGCTGACGGCCTGGCGCACCGTCATCCGGCGCGCGGTGCGCTCGAGGATGGTCGCGGAGAGCCAGAAGGGGACGAAGCGGGGATAGGATTCGATGTCGGCGATCAGGTCGTAGGCCGCGGCGACCGGGATCGCGAGGCGCCGCTCGATCCGGCAGGAGGCCATGACGCGCCGTCAGTCCGACGGGGCGACGAGCGGGGCGAGGTCGGCGTAGATGCGGTAGTCGGTGATGCCGAGATCGGAGACGCGCCAGATGGTGGCGGCCGGAAGGGAGACCACCGATCCGTCGCGGCGGCGGTAGAGCACGGTGAGCTGGGTGATGACGGAATCGCCGACATGCCAGACATCGATGATGTCGTGCCGCAATTCGCGGATGGCGGCGAAGAATGCCGTGACCGCGGCGCGGATGGCGGCGGGGCCGATGACGGGGGCGGCATTGCCGAAGACAAACATGCCGTTATTGGCGAAGAGCGACGCGAAGGCGGCGGCGTCCTGGCGGTCGATCGCGGCGAAGACCTTTGCCGCATCGGCGAGGTGGGACGGGGATCGGTCGGGCATCCTGTTGTCCATGGCGACGTCATTACGCCATTCCGCGTTGGCCGGGCTTGACCTAGATCAATGAAGGTTCGCTGTGCCGGCCGCAACATGACGTCATTATTGGGTCGAACAGAAAACACTTCGGCAGAACCAGCCCAGTGGCGCCGGGGCGAGGAGGACCTGTCATGCCGGATGAGACGCGAACCTTCTACGAGCTGATGCGCGCGCAGGGAACCAGCCGCCGCTCGTTCCTGAAATTCTGCAGCCTGACCGCCGCGGCACTCGGGCTCGACCCCGTTTATGCGACGCGGATCGCGCATGCGATGGAGACCAAGCCGCGGATTCCGGTGCTCTGGATGCATGGGCTGGAATGCACGTGCTGTTCGGAATCGTTCATCCGCTCGGGCCATCCGCTGGCGCGGGATGTGATCCTGAAGATGATCTCGCTCGATTACGACGACACGCTGATGGCGGCGGCCGGGCACCAGGCGGAGTCGATCCTCGATGAAATTCCGAGGAAGTACAAGGGCCGTTACATTCTGGCGGTGGAGGGCAACCCGCCGCTGAACGAGGACGGCATGTACTGCATCGTCGGCGGCAAGCCCTTCGTCGAGAAGCTCAAGGCGGTGGCGGCGGATGCGATGGCGGTGATCGCCTGGGGGGCCTGCGCCTCGTGGGGATGCGTGCAGGCGGCGCGGCCGAACCCGACCGCGGCGACGCCGATCGACAAGGTGATCACCGGCAAGCCGATCATCAAGGTGCCGGGCTGCCCGCCGATCGCGGAGGTGATGACCGGCGTGATCACCTACATGGTGACGTTCGGGCGGCTGCCGGAGCTGGACGCGCGGGGCCGGCCGCTGATGTTCTATGGTCAGCGGATCCACGACAAATGTTATCGGCGGCCGCATTTCGACGCCGGCGAGTTCGTCGAGGCGTGGGACGACGAGGGGGCGCGCGAGGGCTATTGCCTCTACAAGATGGGCTGCCGGGGGCCGACCACCTACAACGCCTGCTCGACGACGCGGTGGAATGGCGGCGTGTCGTTCCCGATCCAGTCCGGGCATGGCTGCATCGGCTGCGCCGAGGACAATTTCTGGGATAATGGCCCGTTCTACCAGCGGCTTTCGCATATCGGCGCGGGATTCGGCATCGAGGCGACGGCGGACGAGGTGGGCGCGGTGGTCGCGGGCGCCGCGGGGGCCGGCATTCTCGCGCATGCGGGGGCGAGTGTGGTCAAGCACATGCTGGGCAAGCCGCATCCCGACGATGCGGCACGACACAGCGGCGATGAAGGAGACAGGCCGTGACCAGCGTCAGCACGCCGAACGGCTTCGCGCTCGATGCGGGCGGCAAGCGCATGGTGGTCGATCCGGTGACGCGGATCGAGGGGCACATGCGCTGCGAGGTGAATCTCGACGAGAACAACGTGATCCGCAACGCGGTCTCCTCGGGGACGATGTGGCGCGGGCTGGAGGTGATCCTGAAGGGGCGCGACCCGCGGGATGCCTGGGCGTTCTGCGAGCGGATCTGCGGCGTGTGCACCGGGGTGCATGCGCTCGCCTCGGTGCGGACGGTGGAGGACGCGCTGGGAATCCGGATTCCGGCCAACGCCAACACGATCCGCAACCTGATCACCGCCTCGCTCTGGGCGCAGGATCATCTCGTGCATTTCTACCACCTGCACGCGCTGGACTGGGTGGACGTGGTGAGCGCGCTGAAGGCCGATCCGAAGGCGACGAGCGCGCTGGCGCAGTCGATCTCGCCGTGGCCGAATTCCTCGCCGGGCTATTTCCGCGACGTGCAGACGCGGTTGCAGAAATTCGTGGACTCGGGCCAGCTCGGGCCGTTCATGAACGGCTACTGGGGCAACCCCGCCTACAAGCTGCCGCCCGAGGCGAACCTGATGGCGGTGTCGCACTATCTGGAGGCGCTCGATTTCCAGCGCGAGATCGTCAAGATCCATACCGTGTTCGGCGGCAAGAACCCGCATCCGAACTGGCTGGTCGGCGGGATGGCCTGCGCGATCAATCTCGACGGTCCGCTCGCCGCCGGCGCGCCGGTGAACATGGTGCAGCTCAATCTGGTGTCGTCGATCATCGACCAGACCATCGCGTTCATCGACCAGGTCTATATTCCGGACCTGAAGGCCATCGCCTCGTTCTACAAGACCTGGCAGTACGGGCGCGGGCTGGCGGGGCGCAACGTGATGTCGTACGGCGAGTTCCCGTTCGAGGCGAACGCGTGGACGGACCGGAACCTGATGATTCCGCGCGGCGCGATCGTCAACGGCAACCTCGCCGAAATTCACGAGGTGGATGCGCGCGACCCGCAGCAGATCCAGGAATTCGTCGATCATTCCTGGTACAAATACCCGAACGAGTCCGTGGGCCTGCATCCTTGGTCGGGGATCACCGATCCGGATTTCCGGCTCGGCGCCAAGACCGTCGGCACCAAGACGGATATCCGCCAGCTCGATGAATCGGAGAAATACTCCTTCATCAAGGCGCCGCGCTGGCGCGGCCATGCGATGGAGGTGGGGCCACTTTCGCGCTTCACCATCGGCTACGCCAGGGGAATGGCGGAATTCAAGGAGCCGGTCGACCGGCTGCTGAAGGATCTCGGCCTGCCCTTCGAGGCGCTGTTCACCACACTCGGGCGCACCGCCGCGCGGGGGCTGGAAGCCTCGTGGGCGGCGCATGCGATGCGCCGGCTGCACGACCAGCTGATGGACAATCTCAAGGCCGGCGATCTCGCCACCGCGAGCACGGCGAAATGGGAGCCGGCGAGCTGGCCGGCGGAGGCGAAGGGCGTGGGGCTGGTGGAGGCGCCGCGCGGGGCGCTCGGGCACTGGATTCATATCCGCAACGGAAAAATCGAGGCCTATCAGGCGGTGGTGCCGACGACGTGGAACGGCTCGCCGCGCGACCCGGCCGGCAATATCGGCGCCTTCGAGGCGGCGCTGCTCAACACGCCGCTCGCCAATGCCGAGCAGCCGCTGGAGATCCTGCGCACGCTGCACAGTTTCGATCCGTGCCTCGCCTGCTCGACGCATGTGATGGCGCCGGACGGCGGCGAGCTGGTGCGCGTGCAGGTGCTCTGAGGGATCGTCGGAAACAGGATCGGGGATCGTGCCATGACGGCAGACACGCGGACGACGCCTACGGATCTCGCGCAGGGAGCGACGGCGAGGCGGGTGAGCGCGCCGGTCTATGTGTACGAGCTGCCGGTGCGGATCTGGCACTGGGTGATGGCGCTGTCGATCGTGATTTTGTCGATCACCGGATTCCTGATCGCCGATCCGCTGTGGCCGTTGCAGGTCGGCCAGCCGAGCCAGCATTTCCTGATGGGCGACATCCGCACGATCCATTTCATCACCGGCGACGTGTTCGCGGTGGCGATGCTGGTGCGGATCTACTGGGCGATCGTCGGCAACCGGTATGCGCGGGAGATCTTCGCGCCCGCGGTCTGGCGGCGGTCGTGGCGGCGCGAGTTCGCCAGGACGATCCGCTGGTACCTGTTCCTCGAACGCGAGACGAGCAAGGAGATCGGGCATAATCCGCTGGCGCAGCTTGCGATGTTCGCGATGTTCACGCTCGGCGTGCTGTTCCAGATCGTCACCGGCTTCGCGCTGTTCGGCGAGGGGACCGGCCATGGCACCTGGGCCTTTGCGCTGTTCACGAGCTGGGTGATGCCGCTCTTCGGCAACAGCCAGGCGGTGCACACATGGCATCACCTGGCGATGTGGTACCTGATCCTGTTCGCGATGGTCCATGTCTACATGTCGGTGCGGGAGGACATCATGTCGCGGCAGACGATGATCAGCACGATGATCAATGGCTGGCGCTTCTTCAAGGACGACCGGGAATGAGCCGCGGGGCGACGGTGCTCGGGATCGGCAACGTGCTCTGGGCGGACGAGGGGTTCGGCGTGCGCGCGGTGGAGGCGCTGAATGCCGGCTGGACGTGCGGGCCGGAGGTGCGCCTCGTCGATGGCGGGACGCAGGGGCTGGCGCTGCTGCCGGTGGTGGGCGAGGCCGGGCTGCTGGTCATTCTCGACGCGGTGGATTTCGGGCTGGCGCCGGGGACGCTGATGGTGGCGGCCGACGACGAGGTGCCGCGCTACCTGACCGCGAAGAAGCTGAGCCTGCACCAGACGAGTTTCCAGGACGTGCTGGCGCTGGCGCAGATTTCGGGGCGGGCGCCGGCGCGGATGGTGCTGGTCGGCGTGCAGCCCTGCGACCTCGACACCTATGGCGGCGGGCTGTCGGCGCCGGTGGCGGCGCGGATCGGCGAGGCGGTGGACATCGTGCGGGCGCATCTGGCCGGGGCGGGGTTCGCGCTCGCGCCGCGCGCGGCCGGCGAGGAGGCGGAGCCGCTCGGCCCGGCCGCGGTGGCGATGACGTTCGGCGGACCGGCGGCGCAGATAGCGGAGGCATCGTGATGGCGGGATCGGCGGCACTGGCGCGGCTCGCGGCGGCGGAGGGCGTGCGGGAGCTGGGCGGCGACGGGCTGGAGGCGGCGCTGGCCGAGGGCACGACGCTGGTCCTGTTCACCGGCGATCCGGCGCGGCATCGGGAGATCGACGATGTCGCCGTGATCGTGCCGGAGCTTGCGAAGGCGTTCGCGGGGCGGTTCCGCTGCGCGATGGTGGACCCGGACCGGGAGCGGGCGGCGGCGGCGCGGTTCAGGGTGGTGGTCCGCCCGACGCTCGTTCTGGTGCATGAGGGGGCGATGATCGGCAGCGTCGCGCGGATGCGGAGCTGGGCGGAGTATCTCGAGGCGATCGGCGGGATGCTCGACAGGATCGGCGCGCCGGCGGCCGCCGCGATGGAGGCCTGACGATGGACCCGTTCGCCCTGCCCGCGCGATCCGGCACCGCCGAGGCGGGACCGGACTATCTCGCGCTGCCGACGGAGATGCATGTGTTCCGCGCGCCCTCGCTGCCCGACGATCCGGCGGCGCGGGCGCGGTGCCGCACCTGGCTGCAGCGGATCGGCGCGGCGCTGGAGGCGGCGGCATCCGGCGCTGCGGTGGGGCAGATCGTGCTCGACGAGGCGTCGGCGGCGGATTGCGCCAGTCTCGACGAGATCCTGCTCGATGGCGAGGTGAGCGCGCTGGTGCTGGGCGCGCCGGAATGGCAGATCGGCGAGACGGCCTATACCGGATTGTGGCGGCTGCGGGCGCGCGATGCGGCGACCGGGCGGCGGCTGGACCGGCTGGAGATCGGGCCAATACCGGCGGTGGTGGCGGCGCGCGCCGCAGCTTCCTGGGGGCTTATGGAGCTGCCGGCGCCGGAGGCGATTCCGCCGGAGATGGTCAACGCGCCGCACGTGCTGGCGGAACTGCGCGCCCGCAGCGCCGCGTTCCAGCCGGGCGGCGCGGCGCATGTGATCAATCTCGGCCTGCTGCCGCTGGCCGAGGCGGAGCTGACCTGGCTGGTGCGCACGCTCGGCGAGGGGCCGGCGATCATTCTCTCGGGCGGGTATGGCACCTGCCGGATCCGCAGCACGCGCCTCGCCGGGACCTGGTGGGTGCAGTATTACAACGCGGCGGACGCGCTGATCCTGAACACGCTGGAGATCGCCGCGGTGCCGGCGGTGGCCTGCGCCGCCCAGGACGACATCGCCGAATCCGCATCGCGCGTGCGGGCGCTGGAGGCGGCCTATCCATGAGCGGGACCGCCGAGCTTTCCCGCTACGAGTGCCGGATCTGCTGGCATGTGTACGATCCGGCGGCGGGCGACGAGGTGTGGCAGATCGCGCCGGGGACGGCGTTCGCCGACCTGCCGGAGTCGTGGCATTGCCCGAACTGCGACGCCGAGCGCCACCAGTTCCTGCCGCTCGACGCGGAGGACCGCGATGCATGAGATGGCGCTCTGCGAGGGGCTGGTGCAGGCGCTGGAAGCGCAGGCGGGGGCGGCCGCGTTCAGCCGGGTGCATGCGGTGGAGCTGGAAATCGGCGCGCTGGCGGCGGTGGAACGCGAGGCGATGCGGTTCAATTTCGGCATCGTCACGCGCGGCACGCTGGCGGAGGACGCGCGGCTCGACATCGTCGAGGTCGATGGCAGGGCCTGGTGCATGCAATGCGGCACCACGGTGACGCTGCGGCGCTTCGGCGATCCGTGTCCGCATTGCGGCAGCCTGCAATTGCAGGTGCTCGACGGCAAGCAGATCAGGATCAGGCAGATCGAGGTGACATGATGTGCGGCATATGCGGCTGCGGCGATACCGGGGAACACCATCATGAGCATGAGCATGATCATGGGCATGGGCACGGGCACGACCACGGGCATGATCATGGCCACGCGGCGGAGCACGCGCACGCGGCGGGGCTGGCGCCGGCGCGGATGGTGCGGGTGGAGCAGGACATCATGGCGGCGAACCAGCGCCATGCCGATGCCAACCGGACGTATTTCGCCGAGCGGGGCATTTTCGTCGTCAACCTCGTCTCCAGCCCCGGCTCGGGCAAGACCTCGCTGCTGGTGCGGACGGTCGCGGCGCTGAAGGCGGAGATGCCGGTCGCGGTGATCGAGGGCGACCAGCAGACGGAGTTCGACGCCGAGCGGATCCGCGCGGCGGGGGCGCCGGCCTGGCAGATCAATACCGGCAAGGCGTGCCATCTCGACGCGCACATGGTCGGCCACGCGCTGGAGCACCTGCCGGCGCTGGAGGGCGGGATCCTGTTCATCGAGAATGTCGGCAACCTCGTCTGCCCGGCGGGGTTCGACCTCGGCGAGGCGCACAAGGTCGTCATTCTCTCGGTGACCGAGGGCGAGGACAAGCCGCTGAAATATCCGCACATGTTCCACGCCGCCGACCTGATGCTGGTCAACAAGATCGACCTGCTGCCGCATGTGGCGTGCGACATGGAGCTGATCCTCGCCGGCGCGCTGCGGGTGAATCCGGCCATCGGGTCGGTCGCGGTCTCGGCGGCGACGGGAGAGGGATTCGGCGCCTGGCTGGACTGGCTGCGCCAGGGGCGCGAGCGGGCGCGGCGGGCGCAGCACGGGGCGATGCAGGCGCGGCGCGAGGCGTTGCGGCGGGAGCTGGCCTCGATCGACGCGACGCTCGCGGGCTGATCCCGCTCAGCAGATCCGCGGCAGCGGGTCGGATTCCAGTTCGGGCAGGGTCCGCGCGCCGCCGATGCGGGTGCGCAGGAGAACCGGGGCATCGGCCGGGGCGGCCGCGCCGATCGCGCCGATGATCGCGGCCCCCTCCCCTTCGGGCAAGGCGCGCCAGGCGGCGAGGATGGCGGCGGCCGCCGCCGGGGCGGCGACGGCGACGACGCGGCCCTCGCTCGCGAGGTAGAGCGGATCGTAGCCGAGCATGTCGCAGACCGCGCGCGTGGTGCCGCGGACGGGGATCGCCGCCTCGTCGAGTTCGACGGCGCGGCCGGCGCCGCGGGCGATTTCATGGGCGACGGTGGCGAGGCCGCCGCGCGTGGGATCGCGCATGAAGCGCAGGCCGGGCAGGACGGCGATGGCGGCGGTGAGCGGCAGGACGCTCGCGGCGTCGGACACGACATCGCCGCTGAGGCCGAATTCCTCGCGCGCCAGCATCACCGCGATGCCGTGATCGCCCACCGGGCCGCTGACCAGCAGGGCATCGCCGGTCTCGATCCGGCCGAGGCCGAGGCCGCAGCCGGGCGGGCGGACGCCGATGCCGGTGAGGGCGAGATAGATCCCCCCGCCCTGCCCGCGCGGCAGGACCTTGGTATCGCCGGCGACGACGCGCACGCCGGCGGCGCGGGCGGCGCCGGCGAGGCTGGCGACGATGCGCTCCAGCCGGGCGATTTCCAGCCCCTCCTCGATCAGCGCGGCCAGGGTGAGATAGAGCGGGCGGGCGCCGGCGACGGCGAGGTCGTTCACCGTGCCGTGCACCGCGAGGGCGCCGATGTCGCCGCCGGGGAAGCTGAGCGGCTGGACGGTGAAGCCGTCGGTGGTGACGACGATCTCGCCCGCGGGCAGGGCGACGGGCACGGCGTCGGCCCCGGTGTCGAGCGCGGGGTCGGCGAGGTGGCGGGCGAAGACCTCCTCGATCAGCGCCCGCATCAGGCGGCCGCCATTGCCGTGGGCAAGGCTGACATGGGTATCCTCGATCACGCGCGTCCTCCGTATTCGATGATCTGGCCGAAGCTGAGCCCGGCATCGTTGCAGGCGATCGCCTCGCCGAACAGGGTTGCGAAGCCGGCGGCGCGCAGGGCGGGGG
>NZ_JFHO01000021.1:0-38764 GCF_000724705.2 Acidiphilium sp. JA12-A1 | reverse complement strand
ACGGACAATGGCCGGCATAGCGTTCGACGCGGGTGACGACCGGCTTGATCGGCGGCAGATCGATCTTGTCGTAGCGCTGCGCGAGGCGCTGATCCGCGTCAGTCAGCCCGGCACGGCAGTGCTGGCAATGCGCCGCCTTCGCGATCACCGTCTGATCGGGGTTCTCGGCAAGCAAGCGACCGCCACCCTCACGGCCGAGACTGCCTTTGCGGGGCCCCTTGCGCGGACTTTTCTCGGGCCGGTTTGGCTTCTGCCCGCGCGATGGCGGCAGGCTCGAATTGTCCGGCCGCTTCGGCGGTTCGTTTAGCCGCGCCTCCAACTCCGCAATCCGGCGTTCCGCATCCGAAAGCCGGATTGCCAGTTCCGCGTTCCTGCGCTCGGATGATTGCAACGCGTCCCATAGCGCGCGGATCAGCGCGTCTTTCTCAGCGTGCGATAGGAGAGACAGGTCAGGAAGCTCGTTCACGCCTCCCGTCGAATCGTATCCGCCGTGGTCACGTCAATTCACAATCGATTCAACTTATCGACGGACCAGGATGAGCAGATACCTGCAAGGAGTGGATCAAGCCGGCCGGTCCGTTCGAGTTCGAGCAACTCGTCGCAGCCGCCGATCGATTGGCCGTCGATGAAGATCTGCGGTACGGTCGTGCTGCCACCAGATCTTTCAATGGCCTCGCGGCGGGCTGCGGAGCCTCGGGGCGCATCAATTTCTGTGAACGGCACGCCCTTCTCGCGCATGAGGCGAACGGCGCGGCTGCAGTACGGGCAGAAAGCCTGGGTGTAAATTTCGACTGTCGGCATATGATCTCTCCAGCCCTTCACATACGCGAGCCGAAATTTATCGCAAGACTGTTGCGTAATTGTTAAATGTCTTCGGCCTCCGCGACACGTGCAATGGCCAAAACATCAACAGCAGCGGCCCCTGCGGCGTAGAGCGCATCAGCGCAGGCGGATGCCGTGGCGCCGGTTGTCAGGACATCGTCGACGAGCAGGATTGTGCGCCCTGCAATATGCGCTTCGCGGCCCTCGCGGATGCCGATTGCCCCTTTAAGGGCCAATTCTCGCCCTGTCTGGTCCAGTTCTGAAAGAGGCCGGGTTGCCCTCAGGCGGACGAGGGCATCGATCATGACGTTCTTGCCGGAAATGCGCCCCAGCGCACGGGCGAGCAGCCCGGCCTGGTTATACCCGCGATGAGCAAGGCGCGAGCGGTGTAGCGGCACGGGCACCAGGAGATCCGCGCGCGCCAGTAACTCCTTGCCAGGGCGGAGCAGCAGCCGTGCGAGGCCGATAGCGAGTTCCGGCCGATCGGCATACTTGAAAGGCAGGATCAGCCGCTTGGCGGCGGCATTGTATTGCAGTGCGGCGCGGGCGCTGCGGAATGTGGGGGGCGCCCAGTCACAACTCGTGCAGAGCGGGGCAGGCTCGGCAAGCGGAAGGCCGCATTGGCCGCAAACCGGGTCAGTGATGAAACTGGTCTCGACGAAACACGAGACGCAGAGCAGCCCGTCGGCCGGCACCTCCTCGCTGCAGGCCAGGCACTGGGGCGGGAGCAGGAGATCAAGCGCAGCACGGGCCAGCGACTTCAGCATGACAGGGGCTTTTCGCCAGCCGGCAGACGCGGCACAAGCACGCCGATGAGCCAGATGGAGATCTTCGATCGCAGGGCAGTCGCCGCCCATCGGACCCGGGCAGCACCACGGCTGGCCAAGGTTCGGCCAGTGCTCGACGAGCTCGCGTTTCGCGTGCTCGACCGGCTTGACGATACCGGACGGCGATTCCGTCTCGCGCTCGACATCGGCGGGCGGGGTGCGGTTGCACCGCTGTTGAACGCCCGCGGTATCGAGGTCGTCACCTGCGATATATCCCCCGCTCTCGCGCACGGAACGGCCAGCGTTGCAGGAGACCCCGAATTTCTGCCGTTCGGTCCGGCGCGGTTCGATCTCATCGTCGCCCATATGTCGCTGCACTGGGTGAACGACTTGCCCGGGGCCCTCATCCAGTTGCGCCAGGCGCTGACGCCAGAAGGACTCTTCATCGGCAGCCTGCCGCTTCTCGGGACCTTGTCGGAACTGCGTTCCGCCCTCATCGAAGCGGAAGAGGTCCTGACCGGAGGAGCGGCGCCGCGTGTCTCGCCATTCCCCACGCTTGCGGACTGCGCCGGCCTGATGCAGCGCGCGGGATTTGCGCTGCCGATCGCCGAACGGGAGGAGGTTGACCTCGAATACGCGGAGCCGTTCGCCCTGCTGCGCGATCTTCGCGATGCGGGAGAGACCAACGCGCTTTCGGCCAGGTCGCGCCGGATTCCCCCGCGGGCTCTGTTTCCAATGGCGCTCGCCACGATTGCCGGATCTGCGGGGCGCCTGCGTATCAACCTTCCCATCGCCGTTCTCAGTGGCTGGGGATCATAGCAGACCCAGCCGCTTGAGGCTGACCCACTTGCCATTACCGACGATCACGTGATCGTGCAGGACGATCGAAAGTGTTGATGCAGCCTGCTTGATCTCGCGCGTCATCGCCACGTCTTCCGGCGACGGGGTCGGGTCACCGCTGGGATGGTTATGGACCAGGATGATCGCGGTTGCATGGTGTTCGAGAGCGCGCCTGATCAACTCGCGCGGATATAGCGGGGTGTGGTTCACGGTTCCCACGGACTGGACCTCGTCGGCGATCAGCCGATTGCGCTGGTCGAGAAACAGCGCCCGCGCCTGCTCGACCCGTTCACGGGCCAGCACCGCCGTAAGGTATTCTATGAGCCTGTCCCAGTGGTTCAGCACGGGACGATAAGCGATTTCCGCCTTCGCGAGCCGGAGTGCAGCCGCCTGAACGATCTTCAAAGCGGCGGCGCCGGCCTCGCCCAGCCCTTCGACGCCCCGCAACTCGCCGATTGGCGCCGCAATGGCGCCCGCATAGGAGCCGAAACGCCGGACGAGCGCGCGTGCGATCGGCTTGGTGTCGCGCCGGGGGACGGCAAGAAACAACACCATCTCGAGGATTTCATGGTCGGCAAGCGCTTCAGGCCCAGCCTTGAGCAGGCGTGCACGCAAGCGCGCGCGATGCCCGGTTGCGCCATGGACATCGGAACCGTGCGGCTCATCGTCCGGCGATTGACCTTCCAGAAGAAGATCCGCCTGAATATTACTATCTTGGAGTGTGTTCCGGCCGCTCGTCACAGCCGGAGCTTGTCATAGCTGGCTGCGCTTGCAAAGTGCGCCGATCAGATCACTTCGCCGGCTGCCAGGGTAAAAACCTCGCAACCGGACTCCGTAATTCCGACCATGTGCTCGAATTGGGCCGACAGGCTGCGATCCCGCGTCACCGCTGTCCAGCCGTCGTCGAGCACCTTCACCTCCGGCCTTCCCGCGTTCACCATCGGTTCGATGGTGAAGAACATGCCTGGGCGTAGTTCGGGGCCATCTCCCTTGCGGCCGAAATGCAGCACGTTGGGCGCTTCGTGGAAGCGGCGGCCGATGCCATGGCCGCAGAAATCCCGCACGACGGAGAAACGCTGCGCCTCGACATAGGTTTGGATGGCGTGGCCGATATCACCGAAATGCGCACCCGGCCTGGCGGCGCGAATTCCTTCCAGCAGCGACTGATAGGTAACATCGATCAGTCGGCGAGCTTTCGTTGACGCTGTGCCCGCTATGTACATCCGGCTGGAGTCGCCGTGCCAGCCATCGAGAATTACCGTGATGTCAATGTTCAGAATGTCGCCATCCATCAGCACGCGATCGCCTGGAATGCCATGGCAGACAACGTGGTTGATCGAGATGCAGGTCGATTTCGGGAACCCACGATAATTGAGCGGCGCCGGAATTGCGCCGCGGGCGACGATATAGTCGTGGCAGATCCGGTCGATCTCTCCGGTCGAGATGCCTGGGCGGACATGCGCGCCGACCATGTCGAGCACCTCGGCCGCCAGTGCGCCCGCAGCTCGCATCGGCACGAAGTCTTCCGGCTTATGGATCGTAATCTGCCGCTGTTCGGCGCCGCCGTCCATCAGCCGCACTCCGCCAGTTTGACCGCTTCATGATTCATCTTCGCTACATGACCTCCGCGCGCCGGGATGGCAAGGTGGCCAGTCGCACTGCCAATGCAAGCCCGGCCAGCAACAGTAGCGCGATCATCGTCACCACGCCGCTCCAGCCCCACGAACTCCAGGCGAATCCGCCGAGCGAGCCCACAAGGCTCGACCCGAGATAATAGAGAAACAGGTAAAGTGCCGCAGCCTGTGCCCGCGCGCCGCGCGCGGCGGCCCCGACCCAGGCGCTTGCCGTCGTGTGGCTCGCGAAGAAGCCGAGCGTGACCAGCGCGATACCTGCGATGACAAGCCATAGAGTCCCCGAAAGGGTCAGAAGGGCGCCGGCAAGTTCCAAAGCGATCGCGATCGGCAGCATCCGCGCCCTTCCGATCCTGCCGGTGAGGTGGCCGCTCCAGGCCGAACTGCCGACGCCCACGAGATAGACCGTGAAAATCATGCCGACCGCAGCCTGCGACAGGCTGAATGGCGGGGCGATCAGGCGGAACGTGATATAATTATAAATAGTCACGAAGCCGCCCATGATCAGGAAACCCTCGGCATAGAGCAGTCGCAATGCCGGATCGGCGAGGTGAGCGGCGTAGCTTCGCGCGAGATGCCTGATTGAAAGTGTCCGGCGGGTGAAGTTGCGCGATGCCGGCAGGCTGGAGGTGAAGATGATTCCGGAGGCGAGGCCGATCGCGCCAATGCCCGCAATCGCGATCCGCCACCCGGCAAGATCGGCCAGCACTCCCGTAATCAGTCGACCGCTCATGCCGCCGAAGCCGCTGCCGCCGACATAGAGTCCCATGGCGAGACTCATCGATTTGGGATCAATTTCCTCCGCGAGATAGGCCATGGCCACCGCGGGCAGGCCCGAAAGCACAAGGCCGATCAATGCCCGGACCGCGAGAAAGGCGCCCCAATGCGGAATCGCCGCCGAAGCAATGGTCAGGAAGGCGGCGCCGATGACCGAGCCCGCCATCATGTTCTTGCGGCCCCATGCTTCCGAGACCGCGCTGGCCACGAGCAGGGAACCGGCGAGGGTGAAAGTGGTGAGCGACAGAGCGAGGCTTGCCGACACCGGGCGCACGCGGAAATCGCTCGCAAACACCGGCAGCAGCGGCTGCACGCAATACATCAGCGCAAAAGTCGCGAAGCCGGCAGCGAACATTGCAAGTGTCGTGCGGCGGAATTCCGCGGAGCCGCGCTTTATATGGAACGAGGTCGCGGTTGTCGGTGTCGGATCGTTCATCCACCCTCAATGAGGGCAGGGAGGTGAGGTTTTCCAGACACGCATGCGCAGGGCTGCTTCCGCGCGCCGGTGGACCAACGCCTATTTCTGCACCCAGGGCAGACCATCATGCTTCCAGCCAGCCACATGGCCGCGATGGCCGCGCTGGTCGTGCGGGCCTTCGAATCCGTCCCTCACGTTGTAGACATGGGGAAAGCCATGCTCCTGCGCGATCCGTGCCGCAGCCATGCTGCGGCCGCCGCTACGGCAGATGAAATAGACGTGGTGATCCGCGTTTAGGCCCGCACGCTTCATCTCGTCGAGAAAATGCGGATTGTGCTGCATGCTGGGGAAGACCTGCAACTCGATCGGGATGACCTGCTTTCCGGCCTGGGAGAGGTCGGGTAGCCCGACAAAGGTCCACTCGGCGCTGGTCCGCACATCGCAGAGCATGGCCTCGGGGTTGCTCATCAGCGCCTCCCACACCTGTTTCGGAGCCACATCGTCAACCATATCATCCTCCGGTTCATCGCCTTCCTGGCATCGAAGCATTGTTGTCCGACGCCAGGTTCTGATGCAAGACGGTTACACGGGAGAAAGAACAGCGTGACAGTGCAATCAGCGACCTCGATCGCCGGCGGATTCATCGGTGCGATCGGCCATACACCCTTGATCCGCCTGCGTCGTGCATCCGAGGCGACTGGCTGTGAAATCCTTGGCAAGGCCGAATTCATGAATCCGGGCGGCTCTGTGAAGGATCGTGCGGCGCTCGCGATTATCGAGGATGCCGAGGCGCGGGGCCTGCTCACGCCGGGCCGGTCAGGCACCATCGTCGAGGGAACGGCGGGCAACACCGGGATTGGCCTCACGCTGGTGGCCAATGCGCGCGGCTATCGCAGCATTATTGTGATGCCCGAGACGCAGAGCCAGGAAAAGAAGGATTTTCTCCGCATGATCGGCGCTGATCTGCGCCTCGTGCCGGCAAAACCCTATCGCGATCCCGGTAACTACGTCCATGTTTCCCGTCGTATTGCCGAGGAATGCGGCGGCTACTGGGCGAACCAGTTCGACAACCTTGCCAACCGGGAAGGGCATCGCCGCACGACCGGGCCGGAGATATGGGCGCAGACGGGCGGCAGGATCGATGCCTTCACCTGCGCTTGCGGAACCGGCGGCACGCTCGCCGGCGTCGCCTTGGCGTTGAAGGAGCGCAATCCGGCCACCCGCATCGTGCTTGCCGACCCCGAAGGCAGCGCCTTGCATTCGTGGATCAAGACCGGTGAGATAACGTCCTCCGGATCATCGATTTCCGAGGGAATCGGCCAGGGACGGGTTACGGCCAATCTGGAAGGCGCGCCAATTGATGATGCGGTGCGCATTCCCGATACCGAAATGCTCGGGCAGGTCTACGACCTGATGATCCACGAGGGCCTCTCGGTCGGTGGTTCCGCGGGAATCAATGTCGCAGCGGCCATTCGCGTCGCACACGAAATGGGGCCGGGCCACACGATCGTGACGATCCTTTGCGATGGCGCGTCGCGTTACCAGTCGAAGCTGTTCAACCCGGAATTCCTGCGCGGCAAGGGGCTGCCGGTGCCGCCCTGGCTCGGGTAAGGGGGAATCAGACGCGACGGTAGGTCAGGACCAGAACATCCCGGAAGGCGGGGCGCGCGGGGTCGATCGGGACCACCGGCGTCACGCCATGAAACACGCGCCGGTCATCCACAAGTGCCGAATCGCGAGGGCGGGTCAGCGTGAAGCTGCCGAGATCGTTTCCGGCAAGATCGTGGATCGTCGTCGTGCCTTGCTTGATGTTCTCTCGCCGCACCATCAGCACGAAGACAAAATCGACTCCATCACGATGCATGCCTTCCGGCGTTGGCAGGCCGGCGCCATCCGACGGCGCTTCGATCCGGAACTGATGGGCCTCGATATGCCAGGCGACGCTGCCGATCCGTTCCTCGAAAAGCGAGCGGGTAAAGCCGAGCAGGGCCTGGAAGGTGAGGCCTGCCGCGACATCGTCACCGATCGGTTCGAACCAGCGCTCCACGCCACCGTTCAGAGCGTTGTAATCACGCGTCTGATAGTGAGCCTGATGCGGCGCGCGACGTATCGTCTGGTTGGATATCGCGCTGAACACGCCGAAGCGCCGACGCCGATAACGCCCTCCATCGGCCATGTATTCATCAAGCGGCATATTGTCCCAGCTCGCCGCGAAGCCGTCCCACGCCGCGGAGGCGACCGCTTCGGCGGGTAGCATGCAGTCGAACGCTTCACCGGAAAGGAAGGCAAATCCGTCTCCGGCGAGTTTAAGGCCAAGCTCGTTGCGGGCAGCGATGGGGTTCATGCGTCAGAAATAACACTTTCTCCGTCCGGGGAAACCGTGCGCCGTGTGAAACTCAGCCATTCTCCGGCGTGGTCTCGTGCGGCGGGCGTGCCTCACCTGAAGTGCCGGAGCCAAACGCGGCGCGGAATTCTTCCGGATCGATGGTCAGCCGCTGATAGGGGAAGGGTATCTCGATGCCCTCGGTGTCGAACCGGATTTTGAGGCGGCGGTTGAATTCGCGGCGTACCGCATGCTGCTGTCCGGCCGGGGTGCGCATGCGGCCCACGATATCGAGCGAGGAGGCACCGAACTGGTCGAGGCCCCAAAGTTCGATATCGCCGAGAATATTCGGCGCCCATTCCGGGTCCGCGCGCATTTTCGTGAACTCATCCCGGATCACGGCGAAGACGCGGTCGATATCCTCCTTGTAGGCAACGCCGACCGTGATCGGCGCAAATGAAAACTCCCGTGAGAAATTTGATACCGTGCTCACCGCGCTGAACGGGATCACGTTCAGCGAACCGTCACCGGCGCGCAGCCGGATGGTGCGGATCGAGAGTTTCTCGACGCTGCCGGAAATTCCGGCGAGGGTCACCCAGTCTCCGACCTGCACGGCATCTTCCAGGAGCAGGAAAAGTCCGGTGATGATGTCCTGCACCAGCTTTTGCGAGCCGAAGCCGACGGCGAGCCCGAAGATCGACAGCCCGCCGAGCAGAAGCGTGATGTTGACGCCCACGGCGCCGAGCACCACCAGCGCGACCACAACCAGAATGGCTCCCATGAGGACCGATCGGAGCATCGGGAGAAGGGTGCGATAGCGGGCGGCGCGGCCGGGACGCCCCTGACGTATCAGACGCTCGGCGTGAGCTTCCAACGCGGCGTTTGCTGCCTCCCAGACGATGAGGGCGATGAGGATGGCTGCCGCAATGGTCACGACTGCCGAGGCGATCTGGCGCCCGAGCGTGGTTCCGGCGAACCAGGCAAACACGCTGACTCCCCAAAGCTGCAGCGTGACCAGAAGGCCGAGCGCGGCGATCACGCAGCCTGTCGAGAGTTTCAGGACCGGGAGGTAGGTCCGCATCCGCGCGTGGAGGTCGGGATGCCGAGAACGTAGCGTGCCTCGCTCGTCGAACAGCGAATCGAGCCCCGACGCCAGGCTGGCCGCGACTCCGCGTCCGATAATGGCGACGAGGCCGAGGACCACGACGATCCGCAGCATGATGAAGAAGGCGTGCGGTACCCCGATCGCCCATGCGACCCATAGGGCGATCACGTAAAAGAGAGCGAGAATGTGCCAGGTATGCGCGAGTCCGACCCTGAGCGCGCCCGTGAAGCCGGCCGACGGCGTCTCCCCCCGGATGAAGGCCGCCACCGGCCGCCGCGCCTGCAGGATCATGACCGCAAGCATCAGATGCACCGCCAGCGAAACGATCTTGACCAGCACGCGGCTGGCTGCCGGATAGAGGCCGAACAGGCCGCCCGTCGCAATTGCCGCGTATCCGAAGGCGACTGTGCCAACAATGGCTCGCAGCCAGGTGGTGAGCCAGCGTGCCCGGTCATCGCCAAGGCCTGCCAGCCGAATTTCCGGCGCCCTTGGGTTGAGCAGGAGACGGGCGCATTCCATCGCGAACCGCGAAACGACATAGGCTTCCAGCGCGGCGCCGATCACAAGACGTGAGACCCTGTCATCCGCGATGCCGCCCGATACCAAAGCGACACCTGCCAGCGCGAAGGCAATGACCGGCACGAGTTCGAGGGCGAAATGGCCCAGGGCCCACGGGACGCGGCGCAACCAGCGTCGCAGCGGCTGGCGGCGGCGTGAGCGCTCGGTCTCTCCTGCCTCGGCAGCCGCAATTCCCTCGGCCCCGTCGGCCTCTTGCCCCGGTCCATCTGCGGCTCGCCGTCGCGCCGCGTTTCGCAACAGGCTCGTACGAGGTCGACGCAATGCCCTGCGGACCACCCATTCGGCGCAGAGAGCCGCCGCCAGTACGACGGCCAGCCGCCAGGTCGCCTGCAATACCGTGTGCCGCAGCCACGCATCCGTCGCGACGAACTCAATCCAATGCCAGATCAGGGAAATGTCGGTCGCGTCGCTGAGGGCTCGCCCGATCCCCTGAAGCGTCTGTTCCGCCCATTCCTCGATCGTCTGCGCGATGCCGAGGCCAATACCTGGCGCGGCTTGTTGCGTCGTGGCCGCTGTCGCCCCTCCTTTCATGGCTTCGAGCGTGGCGATAAGGGTGGCGCGCTGCTTCGCGTCGCGCAGCGTCGCGATCGCAGTGTCGATCTGTGTGGCGGTGAGGGGCGGAGCGGCCTTTACGGCGGGCGATGTCGCGGCTGCGGTGGCCTTGGAGGCGGGCGCAGCCGCGCTCGCGGCCGGGATGGCTCCCAAGAGCAATGCCAGGATCGGCAGGGCGAGCGACAGGGCGCGGAACATCTCTCCTCTGAAAGGGGCATCGCGTTTCATGTCAACCGCCACCCCCTATCGACGGCCGGAGTCAGTCATTATATGGCAAGGTATGCGTGATATTCTTCTGATCCTCCTCGGCGTCGACATGGTTGCGGTGGTGGCCGTTCTGCTGGCCGGCGCCGTTGGCATGACGCAGGGCGCCGATCCGCGACGGCAGAACCGGTTGATGCGCTGGCGTGTGGGCCTTCAGGCGGTCGCGGTGGCGCTTGTGGTCATCCTGCTCGTGACCGCCTGACCGGCATGACGCAGCCTCGCGCCGTTCTGTTTGACGTGTTCGGCACGCTGGTGGACTGGCGTGGCAGCGTGATCGCCGGTCTGACGGCGTTTGGCTCGTCCCGCAGCCGTTCCGCCGACTGGGCCGAGGTTGCCGATGCCTGGCGCCGGACCTATCGGCCCTCGATGGACCGGGTGCGGCGCGGCCTGATACCCTGGACTCTTCTGGATGACCTGCATCGCGATGCGGTCGTCGAACTGGCCCGCCGGCACGGGTTCGGGCCGCTCAGCGATGCCGATTGCGATCACCTGGTGAAGCTGTGGCACCGCCTGGCACCTTGGCCGGACGTGGTTTCAGGCCTCGCGCGGCTTCGGCAGGCGGTCATCATCGGCCCGCTCTCGAACGGGCATCTTGCGTTGCAGGTTTCGCTCGCACGGCGCAATGGCTTCCCGTGGGACGTCACGTTCGGTTCGGATATTTTTCGGCACTACAAGCCGGATGCCGAGGTCTATCTCGGCGCCTGCGACTATCTCGGTCTTGCCCCGCACGAGGTCATGCTCGCTGCGGCGCATAACGACGATCTTGCCGCCGCTGCGAGTTTCGGCCTGCGCACTGCCTTCATCAGCCGTCCGCTCGAATTCGGCGCCGCGACCGGAGACCGCGCCAATCCTTCCGGACCGTGGGATGTGGTCGTCGATTCGGTCGAGGCACTGGCCGCCGAATTCGGCGTCTGAGTCTCGATTAGCGCTCGTCGCGCAGGGCCCGGCGTAGCAGCCGGTTCATGCTGGCCTCGAGCGTGATGCGGCCGGCGAGCAGATCGGTTACCGCCTCTGTGACCGGCATTTCACAACCAGTTGCCCGGGCGCGGGCAAGAAGCGCCGGCGCTGTGGCGATACCCTCGATCACGCCAGCTTCCGTATCGGGTCTCTTGCCCTGGCCAAAGGCAAGGCCGGCGCGATAGTTCCGGCTCGCGCTGCCGGTCGCGGTCAGGATGAGATCGCCGAGCCCGGCAAGGCCGGAGATCGTCTCCGCCGCCCCGCCCAGCGCTTCGGTCAGGCGCGCGATTTCGGCAAGGCCGCGGGTGATCAGCGCCGCGCGCGCGTTCTCGCCGAGGCCGGCGCCGATCACCGCACCGGCGGCAATGGCGATCACGTTTTTCGCAGCCCCGCCCAGTGCGGCACCGATTGGATCCGCGCTGCCGTAAACGCGCAGGCGCGGTGTCGCGAGGTGTTGCACGAGGTCGCGCCGTGCCCCGTCATCGGTCATGGCCAGAACGGCGGCGGCCGGCAGGCCGATGGCGATCTCGTGGGCGAAATTGGGACCGGTGAGCACCGCGCATGGCCGCCGCGGCTCCATTTCCGCCGCGATTTCCGGTCCCAATGCGCCGCTTTCGCGTTCCACTCCCTTGGCACAGAGCACAAGCGTACCATTGCCTTGCGGCAGGCGACCGAGGGTCTCGCGCAGATGCTGGAACGGTACGGCAAGCAGCGTGACCGGCGCTTCGGGCGGACGCGCCGTCACGGCGAGGGAGTCAGGCAGGCGAAGCCCGGGCAGACGCGGCGTCGTGCGCGTGGTTGCCAGTGCCGCGGCTTTTGTAGAATCGCGGGCGACAAGCGCGACCCGCCGCCCCTGCGCCGCATAAAGAGAGGCGAGCGCGGTGCCCCAGGCCCCGGCGCCGATCACGGCGAATTCGGGATGTGCCGTCATACCCCATTCTCCCGGGCCAGCCGCGTGATTGCAACGCTGGCATCCGCCTCGCCCAGCACCGCACGAAGTGCTTCCAGCACCGGGGCCGCCGCGGCTTCGAAACCATAAGGCGGATTGATCACCAGCAGGCCGCATCCGTTGAGCCGCGCCGGGTCGAGTGCCGGGCGGAGCAGCATCTCGCAGACGATAATGTCGGGAATGCCTCTGGCCGTCATATCGGCAGCGAAATCGCGAACCGGCGTCCGGTGCTTCACAGGATACCAGGCGGCAAAAATCCCCGAGGGGAATTTCCGCCGCCCGGCATCCAGCGATGTCGCCAACGCGGCGAACTCGTCGGGCCGTTCGAACGGTGGGTCGATCAGCACAAGGGCGCGGCGCTCGGGCGGCGGCAACAGCGCGGTCACGGCCTCGTAGCCGTCGCGGACATGAACCTGCACCATCGGATCGCCGCGGAACCGGCGCTTCAGCACCGCCGCATCTTCGGGGTGAAGTTCGCAGAGCGCAAGGCGGTCGCCCGGCCGAAGCAGCGCGCGCGCGATGGCCGGCGATCCAGGATAGGCAAGGCCAGGCGGGATCAGCCCGAGATAATCTGCAAGAGCGGTGGGTGCGATCGTGCGGAGCTTGCCGATACCGCCTTCCCATTCGCGGGTGCGGCCCGCTTCCGGGCCGGCGAGATCGTAGATGCCGATTCCCGCATGGGTATCGAGTACGAACAGCGGCTTCTCCTTGCGTGTCAACGCGCGCAGCAGCACAACCAGCAGCGCGTGCTTCATGCAATCGACGGCATTGCCGGCGTGGTAGGCGTGGCGATAATTCATCTTGGATCGGCAGATAATCGTCTGCGGCGGGACGCGCCAGAGCCCGGCATTTGACGGGCGGCTTTTCCGGCCTATCTCTGGGACGTAAGGAGTGATTGATGACGTTGATTCGGCCACTGGCCCCGCCCGACGATCTGGCTGGCGTAACAGTACGGCCTGAATGCGACAGCGACGCCGCCTTCGCCCTGCCGTCCTGGAATCTCACCGATCTCTACCGTGGCACCGAGGATCCCGCGATCGCGACCGATATCGCAAGGCTCGGCGCCGATGCGCGCGCCTTTGCCGCCGCTTTTCGCGGACGGGTTGCCGGGTTGGACGGCTCTGGGCTCGCCGAGGCGATTGCACGATACGAGGCGATCGAACAGGGGCTTGGGCGTTTGCACGCCTTCGCCCAGCTGAATTTCAGCGCCGACGCGACCGTTCCGACTGCGGGGCAGTTCTACCAGTCGATATCCGAACGGGCGACGGAAATCGGAGCGGACGTCGTTTTCTTCACGCTGGAGATCAACCAGATTGACGACGCCGCCTTCGAGGCGGCGCTCGCCGATCCGGCGCTGGCGCGCTTTGCGCCGTGGCTGGGCGACCTGCGCGCCTTGCGCCCGCATCAGCTTTCCGATGAGATCGAGCGGCTCCTGCACGAAAAGGAGGTGACAGGCCATGCCGCCTGGTCCCGCCTGTTCGACGAGACCATCGCTGCGCTACGGGTCCCGGTTGCAGGCGAGGAACTGACGCTCTCCGCGGCTCTCAACCGGCTTTCCGACCCGGATCGCGCGCAGCGCGAGGCAGCCGGCCATGCGATCGGTACGACCCTGCAGCGCAATGCACGGCTGTTCACCCAGATTCTGAACACGATCGCGAAGGACAAGGCGATCGAAGATGGCTGGCGGCGCTACGCGTCGCCCGAAGCAGCGCGCCACCTCGCCAACCGGGTGGAGCCCGCCGTGGTCGAGGCGCTAGTCTCTGCGGTGACCGATGCGTATCCCCGGCTTGCCCACCGGTATTACACGTTGAAGGCCGGTTGGCTTGGTCTTGACCGTCTGCAACACTGGGACCGGAACGCGCCGCTGCCCGGCGAGTCCGACCGGCGGATCGGCTGGCCGGAGGCGAGGGAGCGGGTACTCGCCGCCTATGGTGCCTTCAGCCCGGAGATGCGCGTGATCGCTGCCCGGTTCTTCGATGGCGGCTGGATCGATGCCGTGCCGCGCCCGGGCAAGTCCGGCGGCGCCTTCGCCCATCCCGCCGTTCCGGACGTGCATCCCTACATCCTCCTGAACTACCACGGGCGCGCGCGCGATGTGATGACGCTGGCCCACGAGCTGGGGCACGGCGTGCATCAGGTTCTCGCCGCACGCCAAGGGTATCTGATGGCCGCAACGCCGCTGACCCTGGCGGAGACCGCCAGCGTGTTCGGCGAGATGCTCACTTTCCGTGCCCTGCTCGACGCCGAAAGCGACCCGCAGCGTCGCCGGCTGATGCTGGCGCAGAAGGTGGAGGACATGCTGAACACGGTGGTGCGGCAGATCGCCTTTCACCAGTTCGAGCAGCGCCTGCACGCGGCGCGGCGGCGGGGCGAGTTGTTGCCTGACGAGATCAGCGCCATCTGGATTGGCGTGCAGCGGGAAAGTCTGGGCCCGGCGTTCGAATTTTCCGACGACTACCGCATGTTCTGGGCCTATGTGCCGCATTTCGTGCATTCGCCATTCTACGTCTATGCCTATGCCTTCGGTGATTGCCTGGTGAATGCGCTCTACGGCGTATATCGCGACCAGGCGGCGCGTGGCGCAGGGGCGGATTTCGTTGCGCGCTACCTCGATATGCTCGCCGCCGGCGGCACGAGGCGGCATCGCGAATTGCTGGCTCCGTTTGGCCTCGATGCGTCCGATCCGGCGTTCTGGCGCAGGGGGCTCGATGTGATTGCCGGCTTTATCGACGAACTGGAAAACTGAGGAAAATCGGGGATACATGGGCAACGAAGCGGATACCGGCGGCACGCTGTTCGGCGAAATCAGGCGCTTTGCCCGCACCTCGGGCGCGGTTTCCGGCATTGCGGCGCGGGTGGCGGGCGAGCGGGTTTTCGGTATCCGCACCGACCGCGGCCGCCATGCCGAAGACCTGAAGACCATTCTCGGTGGCCTCAAGGGGCCGATGATGAAGATCGCCCAGATCCTCAGCACCGTGCCCGACGCCCTGCCCGAGGAATATGCCCGGGAACTGGCGCAGTTGCAGTCGAACGCGCCACCGATGGGCTGGGCCTTCGTCCGCCGCCGGATGGCTGCCGAACTCGGCCCTGACTGGGAAGGGAAATTCCGCACCTTCGGGCGTGAGGCCGCGGCTGCCGCCAGTCTGGGCCAGGTTCACAAGGCCGAACTGCCGGATGGCCGCATCGTCGCCTGCAAGCTGCAATATCCCGACATGCCGAGCACCGTGGAATCCGACCTCCGGCAACTCAAGCTCGCGATGGCCGTCTACAAGCGGATGGATAACGCGATCCACCAGGACGACATCTATGTCGAGCTCGCAACGCGGCTGCGCGAGGAACTCGATTATACGCGCGAGGCAGCGCAGGCCCGGCTCTATGCGATCATGCTCGAAGGGCAGCCCGATATCGTCATCCCCGAGCCGATCCCCGAATATTCCTCCCGTCGCCTGCTGACCATGACCTGGCTGGACGGCATCGGGATGCAGGCCTTTCTGGATACCGACCCCGATCAGGAAAGTCGCAATCGGGTGGCCCGCGCCCTGTTCCGGGCCTGGTATGTGCCGTTCTACCGATACGGCGTCATCCATGGCGATCCGCATCTCGGCAATTATCAGGTGAACAAGGCTGGTGGCATCAATCTGCTCGATTTCGGCGCCATTCGCGTGTTCGGCTCGCGCTTCGTCGCCGGTGTGATCGACCTTTTCCGCGCGATCCGTGACAATGACGATGCGCTCGCCCATCACGCCTATTCCTCATGGGGTTTTACCGATATCACCAAGGAAAAGCTCGACGTGCTGAACGAATGGGCCCGGTTCCTGTACGAGCCGCTGATGCAGGACCGGGTGCGGCCCATACAGGAGACCAACGACGTAACCTTCGGTCGCAGTGTTGCGGAGAAGGTTCATGAAGGGCTGAAGCGCACCGGCGGTGTTCGTCCGCCGCGCGAGTTCGTGCTGATGGACCGCTCCGCCATCGGGCTTGGCAGCGTGTTTCTCCGGTTGCGCGCGGAACTCAACTGGCACCAGCTTTTCCAGGAGACGGTCGCGGAATTCGATGCCGCCTCGCTCGATGCTCGTCAGGATGCCGCCTTGGCCAGTGCCGGCGTGCCGAAGCCGCTCTGACCATGGCGATTCTTCAGCGCGGGCTGCGCGGCGGGTTGCTGGCACGGGCCTACAGGAAAATCCTGCATTCGTGGTATCTCAATGATCTGGCGTTCGATATCCGCCTCGCCGCCAAGCGGGAGGCGGTGGACTACGTCATCGAGCATATGCAGGCAGCGATGATGCTGCGCGACCGGTTCGATTTGCTGCGTTTCGCTCTGTCGCGCGCGCCGGAACAGGGGCTCGTTCTTGAATTCGGGGTGGAGAAGGGGCTTTCGCTCAACTGCCTGGCGCGAGCGACCGCTCGCACGGTGCATGGATTCGACTCCTTCCAGGGTTTGCCGGAGGACTGGTCGGGCACCGCCTCGGCCCGCGGCGCGTTCGACCGGCATGGTGCCCTGCCAAAAGTGCCTGGAAATGTGCGTCTTCATGTCGGCTGGTTTGATGCAACCCTGCCCGCATTCCTCGCTGAAACCGCGGAGCCGGTCGCGCTGCTGCACATCGACTGCGACATCTATTCCTCGACGAGGACGGTGTTCGACATGCTGGGAGATCGAATCCGGCCCGGCACGATCATCGTGTTCGACGAGTATTTCAACTACCCGGGCTGGCGGCAGCACGAATACAAGGCGTTTCAGGAATTCTGTGCCGAGGGGGGGCGCAGATACCGCTATCTCGGCTATGCCGGCGAGAAGGGGCACGTCGCGGTGATCATGGCCTGACCGTGGTCAGGCCGTATGGCGCCAGATGACGAGTCGCGCCGCGCCATGTGCCCGCTCGGCGAGCGGAGACACACCGTCTGGCGTTGGGTCTGCCTTGCCGAATTCCGCAGCGATCAGTGCTCCCGGCGCCAGCCATCCGGCGGTGGCGAATGCCGACACCGCCCGGCCCACGAGTCCCTTGCCGTAGGGCGGATCCAGCAGGACCAGATCGTGCGGCGTGCCGCGGGAAGGGGCGAGTGCATCGGCCGCGACGATGCGGCTGCGATCCTCCGCCCGGCAGGCGGCCACGTTCCGGCGAAGAGCCGCCAGTGCCGCGCGGTCCTGTTCGATGAAGGTCGCTCCCGCCGCGCCGCGCGACAGCGCTTCCAACCCCAGTGCGCCGGAGCCAGCGAATGCGTCCAGCACCATGCGACCGCCAACAGCGCCCTCCGCCCAGGATGTGTGGAGGAGGATGTCGAACAACGCTTGCCGTACTCGTCCGGCGGTCGGCCGCGTGAGGGGGCCATCCGGCACGGCGAGGATCCGCCCTCGCCAGGCACCGGCGATAATTCGTGGCCCGGTCATCGGCCAACTTTCGGCAATTGTTCGCGGAGTACCTTGGGATTGACTTCCGCGACCGCCCCTCGCGGCAGGTTGCCGAGCTGGAACGGGCCATAGGCGATACGAATGAGTCGGGTTGTCTCAAGCCCGAGCGCGGCCATGACCTTTCGGATCTCGCGGTTCTTGCCCTCGTTAAGCCCGACTGCCAGCCAGGAATTCGATCCCTTCGTGGAATCGATTTCAGCCGAGATCGGACCATATCGAACACCGTCCACCACGATGCCGCCCTTCAGCGCCGCCAGGCGGGCGGGGTCGACCGTACCGTGCACCCGTACACGGTAGCGGCGCAGCCAGCCGGTTGTCGGCAGTTCCAGTTGCCGGGCGAGGGCGCCGTCATTGGTGAGCAGCAGCAGCCCCTCGCTGTTGAGATCGAGCCGGCCAACGCTGACAACACGGGGCAATTCGGGCGGCATCCGCTCGAAGATCGTGGGCCGGCCCTCGGGGTCGCGATGCGTGGTCAGCAGTCCAGCCCGCTTGTGGTAGCGCCAGAGCCGGGTACGCGATGGCTCACCGACCGGACTACCGTCGATAAGGATGATGTCGCCAGCGGCGACGAAGGTCGCCGGGTGCAGAACCTTCGTCCCGTTGAGAGCGACCCGTCCGGACTCGATCATGCGCTCGGCGTCCCGCCGGCTCGCCACGCCAGCCCGGGCCAGGTATTTCGCAATCCGCTCTCCGCGTTCGCCGCTTTCCGGGTTGGTCATCGCGCAGCCTCGACGAAGGCTTCGAGCAGGCGCCGGTCTCCCGGGTCGATCAGGAATTCCGGGTGCCACTGCACGCCAAGGCAGAACCGGTGCGCTGGTGATTCGATGCCCTCAATCACACCGTCAGGCGCCACCGCATTCACCACGAGGCGAGGTCCCGGGGCGCGTACGGCCTGGTGGTGTGCCGAATTGACCCGCATCGTGGCGGCGCCGACGATTGCGGCAAGGCGGGTGCCGGGCGTGAGGGTGATCTCGTGTCCCGGTTCATTGCGCGGGTTCGGCTGCTCATGGGGCAGCGCATCGGGCACCGTGTCCGGGATATGCTGGATGAGGGTACCGCCAAGCGCGACCGCCAGCAACTGCTCACCGCCGCAAATGCCGAGAATCGGCATGCCGCGCGCAAGCGCGCCGCCGATCAGCGCCGTCTCGGCCGCCGTCCTCCCCTCCTTCAACATGACGGTTTCGTGCCGTCCGACCTCGCCGTAAAGCTTGGGGTCAACATCGAACGCGCCGCCGGTGACAACCAGGGCGTCGACGGCATCAAGCAGGTCGGTAGCCAGTTCCGCCCGGTGCGGTAGCGCGACAGGCACGCCGCCACAGTCGGCGATTGCATCCATATAATTGCAGCGGAGGGCATACCAGGGGAACTTCGAGTAGCTGCCGGGCTGCTCCGCATCCAGTGTCAGTCCGATCAGGGGCCGGTTTTTCATGGCGCGAGCTAGACCTCATCCGGCCGTCAAGGCAAGAGAGCAAGCGTGACCCCGATGCAGCAAGCCCTTGCGGAAGCCGAAGCCGCCGCGCGCCGTGGCGAGGTGCCGGTTGGCGCCGTTGTCGTCGATGCTGGCGGGTCCGTGCTTGCCGCGGCCGGCAACGAGGTTGAGGCTCGCGGCGATCCGACCGCGCATGCCGAAATTCTCGCGTTGCGCGCGGCGGCGCAGCGGAGGGGTGGGAAATTTCTGCAGGGCTGCCGGCTGTTTGTAACCCTTGAACCCTGTCCTCTCTGTGCGGCAGCAATTTCCTTGTTCCGCATCGACCGTCTGGTGTTCGGCGCCTACGATCCGAAATCGGGCGGAGTCGAGCACGGGCCTAGGGTTTTCTCTCATCCGACGTGCCACTACCGGCCCGAGGTGGTCGGCGGGGTGGATCAGACGGCGGCGGCAGAGCTGCTTAGGCACTTTTTTTCTCAAAAACGCGACTCGGCAAATTCTGCCGGGCGTTAACCGAACGGTTACCCATATAGGCGATTCTTGTCCTGCGACAAAAGGTCGCAATCGCAGGATGGATTCATGCAGTTCTCCACACGGCTGCGTTGGGACTCAAAATTGGGGTCCCTCGGCTGATGAAGCAGTTGATCGCGAACCTGCGGGCGCTCGGCCCGGTGAAGCTTGGCGCCATGGGCGCCGTGGCTGTTGCCGTGCTCGGGCTGATGGCGGCACTGGTGTTGACGGGGGGGCCATCCCCGTCCGCCACGCTCTATTCCGGCCTTGGTCTCAAGGACGCCAGCCACATTACCGAGACGCTGAAAGCGGCACATATTCGTTATGCGATCGGCAACGGCGGTCATAGCGTTCTCGTCACCCCTGCCCAACTCGACGAGGCGCGGCTGTTGCTGGCCCAGCACAATCTTCCAGCCGGCTCGTCCAACGGCTTCGCGATATTCGATCACAAGAATCCCCTATTAGGATCCAGTTTTCTCAACCGGATCGATGAGACGCGCGCACTCGATTCCGAGCTTGAGCGGACGATTAATCTTATCCACGGGGTCGAAGCGTCGCGCGTTCAGGTTGTGCTGCCGCGACGCGACGAATTCAGTTTGAGTACTGCCCCGGCCCAGGCGAGCGTCATGTTGTCGCTCGCTGGCGTCGGCCCTCTCGACCACGAAAGCGTTGAGGCCATCCTCAACTTGGTCGCATCCGCAGTGCCGGGGCTCAAGCCG
This sequence comes from Acidiphilium sp. JA12-A1, assembly GCF_000724705.2. Classification (NCBI taxonomy): domain Bacteria; kingdom Pseudomonadati; phylum Pseudomonadota; class Alphaproteobacteria; order Acetobacterales; family Acidocellaceae; genus Acidiphilium; species Acidiphilium sp. JA12-A1. The sequence goes on along the minus strand of NZ_JFHO01000021.1, from coordinate 18,718 downwards.
AACAACATCTCGATTGTCGACAATCGCGGCGATCTCCTTGCTCAGGCCGGTCGGACCGACAATTCTCTTCTCAGTTCACGTGATGCGGCGTTGAAGCAATCAACGGAGCGGCAACTGTCGGAAGCGGTGCGCTCCATGCTTGCTGCCGTGGTCGGTCCGAACCAGGTCAGGGTTGTTACGGCCGTTTCCATGGACTTCGACCGGAGCGAACAAACCTCGACAACCTATAACCCGAACGGACAGGTTGTACGTAGTCAGCAGCAGACAAGGTCCAAAAGTTCACGCAGCAGCGGGACGAACAAGACCGTATCCGTATCAAACAATCTCCCAGGTGCGACGTCCAGCAAAGCAGGGCCGAAACGGCTCGATACTCAGAGCAAGTCCACTCAGACGACCAATTACGAGATCAGCCAGGACGTCAAGCACATTGTTCATGCGACGCCACAGATCACGCGTATCAGCGTCGCGGTGATGCTGGACGACGTGAAGACGACAAACCCGAAAGGCAAGGTCATCTGGACGCCGCGCTCCCCGGCGCAGGTCGCGCAAATTCGTAAGCTGGTTGAAACGGCCATCGGATATGACAAATCCCGCGGCGACGTCGTCGACGTTCAGTCACTCCAGTTCGCACCCAATGAACTACCGGTTAGCGCCAAGCGGTCTCTGATCGGACGCTTCCTGTCGAGTGGTCTGCTGATGCCGTTGCTACGCCTCCTCGTCACCGCAGCCATCGGGATTGCCGCGCTGCTTGTGGTCTTCCGGCCGATGGTTCGTCGTATCATTACGCCACCCGAAAATACGACCGCAGAACCTGCGCTCCTGGCCGAACAGAACGGGGCCATCGCCGGCCCGGCAACGACGGAGGAGACCAATCCTGTCAAAGTGATCGCTGATCTGATCGACCGTCATCCTGAAGCCAGCGTCGCGATCCTGCGCGACTGGCTAGGCCAAGAAGGCGCCCGATGAGCGATACGTCAGATCGCAATCTCAACGGGGCCTCGCGCGCGGCTGCCTTGCTCCTTGCTCTTGGTGAAGAGGCTGGCGGCAAACTGATGGCGATGCTCAACGATGACGAGTTGCGTGAGATTTCACGCGCCATGGTGGCGTTGCGCGCTGTTCCGTCAGAAACGGTTGAGGCGCTTTGCTTTGAATTCGCGGGGCGGATGGGAAAGGCCTCTGGCGTGTCCGGCTCTGCAGAGGTCGCGGAGAAATTGCTCCGAAAGATGATTCCTCCAGGCCGAGTCGAACAGATCCTCGAAGACATCCAAGGGCCAGCGGGAAAAAACATCTGGGATAAACTTGGCAAGGTCAACGAGTCCGTGCTCGCAGATTATCTCTGCCATGAACATCCTCAGACCGCAGCCATGGTGCTCTCCCGCGTCACTGCCGAGCACGCCGCCCGTGTCATCGCACTACTGCCCGAGCCTCTCTCGATCGATGTGATCGAGCGCATGCTGACGATTGAGAGTCTGCAACGAGAGGCCATAGATGACGTGGAACGCACGCTCAAGGTCGATTTCATGGTGAACCTGGCGTCGAGCGTGCAGCGAGATCCGCATGAGAAACTGGCGGAGATCTTCAACTCTTTCGATCGAGCCGTCGAGAGTCGGATGTTTGCCGCGCTGGAGAGCCGCAACCAGGAGGCGGCGAGTCGGATTCGGTCACTGATGTTCACTTTCGAGGATCTCATCCGCCTTGCGCCGCGAGACATCCAGACAGTTCTGCGTTCGGTCGACAGCGATGTGATGCCGCTCGCGCTCAAGGGAGCATCGGATAAGATCCGCGACCTCTTCATGAGCAACATGACGGAGCGTGCCGCAAAGATGCTCCGCGAGGATATCGAGGCGCTGGGCCCGGTGCGTTTGCGCGATGTTGATGCCGCGCAGCTAGCGATCGTGACCACAGCAAAGGAACTCGCCGCTCAGGGCGAAATCGAGATTGGAACCGGAAAGGAAGACGACCTTGTCATCTGAAATCACGACGCCCACCGGAGAGCCGAATGGCAATGGCCAGGTGTTGTCGGACCTGCCGCTTGCGCCGGTTTCCCGCCGCACGGCGGGAGATGGGCCTGAGACCCAGCGCCCCAGCCGGGATCTTGAGGCTGTCTACGATGTGCCCGTGCTCGTCAGTGCCGTGCTGGGTCGCTCGACCATGCAGGTCAGCCAGTTGCTTAAGCTTGGTCGAGGCGCCGTCGTCGAACTCGATCGCAAAGCCGGAGACCCGATTGATATCTTTGTCAACAATCGCCTGATTGCACGTGGCGAAGTGGTGATGCTCGACGAAACGAAGCTCGGCATTACCATGACCGAAATCGTCAAGTCTGACCGCAACGGTTGACCGACTATGCAGGTTCTCATCATCGGTTCACTGTCGGGAGAACTTGGTGTCGCAGCTCGTATTGCTGCGGCTCGGGGTGCAACGCTCGCACAGGCTGAGACCGTTGATGCGGCCCTGGAATGTCTACGTGCCGATGCGAGGACCGACCTCATCATTTGCGACGTCACGCACGATTTCGGTGCCCTGATGAGGCGACTGGCCGCGGAGCGCTTCACAACGGCTGTCGTTGCCGCGGGAGCCGAAAATGATGAGAAGGCCGCCGTTGACGCAATTCGTGCTGGCGCACGTGAATATCTCCCTTTGCCTCCGGATTCCGACCTCATCGCAGCCATTCTGTCGGCTGTTTCTACAGAGCAGAAGGGCGAGTTCATCGCGCGTGACCCCGCTATGCGGGCAGTACTGTCACAAGCTGACCAAGTAGCGCCATCCACTGCGTCAATCCTGATCACAGGAGAAAGCGGCACAGGGAAGGAGGTTCTTGCACGGTATATTCACGAGCGCTCAAGGCGCCGCAAAGGGCCATTCGTCGCTCTCAACTGCGCAGCAATACCAGACACACTGCTCGAGTCCGAGTTATTCGGACACGAGAAGGGGGCATTTTCCGGTGCAATCGCGCGCCGTACCGGGAAGTTTGAGGCTGCCGACCGAGGCACTCTATTGCTTGATGAAATCGGAGAGATGGACGCGCGCTTGCAGGCAAAGCTGCTGCGCACGCTTCAGGAGCGCACTGTGGATCGGATTGGCGGTGATCGGCCCGTGCCAGTTGATGTGCGCATCCTTGCTGCCACGAACGTTGATCTGCGGTCGGCCATTGCGGATGGCAGATTTCGGGAAGATCTGTTCTTTCGTCTGAATGTCATGACGTTGCGAATTCCGCCGTTGCGTCAGCGTCCTGGGGATATTGCGCCCCTCGCGCACCATTTCGTGGCTCATTATGCCAGGCTGAATGAAGTTGGCACCAAGCATCTTACAAGCCGAGCTGTTGAGCGTCTGCTTGCCTATTCCTGGCGTGGAAATGTTCGAGAACTCGAAAATACCATGCATAGGGCTGTGTTGTTGTCGTCAGGGCCGATGATCGACGTTGAGCATATCGGCATACCCACGGAAGCAGAGGAACCGTCACACCTGCTCTCGCCCCACGCACATGCTACTGCCGGCGACACGATTGGCTCGCTGGTTGGCCAACGTGTCGAAGACGTCGAGCAGGCACTGATTCTGGAGACGCTGAATCACTGTCTTGGCAACAGGACACATGCCGCCACGATCCTCGGAATTTCCATACGGGCACTGCGTAACAAGTTGCGTGAATATGCCGCTCGTGGTGCAGAAGTGCCGGCGCCACACAACGGTGTGGCCGCCTGATGGCTGCAACAGACCTCGCGGCCCTTCGCGGGCGACTGCAAGAATTCCGGATCGGTACCGATATCGGTCTGGCGATCGGCGTGGTGTGCATCATCACGATTCTGATCGTGCCGTTGCCACCATTTCTTCTGGATACAGGGCTTTCGCTCTCATTCACTGCCAGCATTCTGGTGTTGATGGTTTCGCTGTTCATACGGCGCCCGATCGATTTCACGAGTTTTCCGACGGTGCTGTTGCTCACCACGCTGTTGCGTCTCTCACTCGACATTGCCGCAACGCGCGAGATTCTATCTCATGGTAGCGAAGGGCCGGATGCGGCGGGCCACGTCATTGCGGCATTTGGCGGGTTTCTGATGGGTGGCGATCTGCTGATCGGGCTGATCGTGTTTGCGATCCTGATCGTAGTCAACTTTATCGTTATTACAAAAGGCTCCACACGAGTCGCCGAAGTTGCCGCGCGTTTTACCCTTGATGGTATTCCCGGCAAGCAGATGGCGATCGATGCCGAATTGAACTCAGGTGCGATCAGTGAAGTCGTCGCGCGCCGTAAGCGTGCCGAGCTCGAGCAGGAGAGCGGGTTCTATGGTGCGATGGATGGTGCCGCGAAATTCGTCCGTGGCGACGCGATTGCAGCTCTTATCATAACATCAATCAACATTGTGGGCGGCTTTGCGATCGGCGTTGTCCAGCGCGGAATGTCAGTGCATGACGCCGCGTCGGCCTTTACCACTTTGTCGATCGGCGAGGGGCTCGTATCCCAGATACCGGCACTTCTGGTGTCTGTGGCAGCAGGCATCGTGGTAACCAAGGGGAGTGCAGAGGGCACTGCAGATGCGGCTCTGGTTGCGCAACTAAGCCGTTCGCATAAGCCCCTGGCGATTGCATCGGCAGGTGCGTTTGTGCTTGCCATCCTGCCTGGCTTGCCATTCATTCCGTTCGTGACGCTTTCCGGCCTGGCTGGATGGGGTTCCTACTATCGCTGGAGAAACCCACCTCGGCCGGAGCAAGAGGAAGCGGCGCCTGCCCCGGTTGAGTCGGCGGAGCCGCCGATCACCGAGGCGCTCAAGATCGACCAGATCCGACTTGAACTAGGCTATGCATTGCTGGTGCTTGCGGGTGGAGATACGCCGCGGCTCACAGAGCAGATCAAGGCGCTTCGCCGTGCGATCGCAGCTGAAATGGGCTTCATCCTTCCGCCCGTACGCATTCAGGACAATATGCAACTGGCTGCAACGACGTACTCCCTGCGCATCAAGGAGATCGAGGCTGCGTCAGGCGAGTTGCAGCCAACCCGCCTTTTGGCCATGAGCCCATCCGGAGCCTTGCCTGACGTGCCGGGAGATCCGACGACAGAGCCTGCATTCGGTATGCCGGCAGTCTGGATCGACCAGGCGGATCGCGAACAGGCGTTGGCGCGTGGCTGCACGGTGGTCGATCCCGCAAGTGTTCTCACAACCCACCTGACCGAGGTGGTCAAGGAAAACATGGCCGAACTTCTGTCTTTTGCCGAGACCCAGAAGCTACTCGATGATCTTCCGCGCGAACAGCAACGTCTGGTGACCGACCTGATCCCAACCCATTTTACGGTTGGAGGCGTTCAGCGCGTCCTGCAAGCGCTGCTCGCAGAGCGGGTGTCGATCCGCGATTTGCCGACGATCCTCGAAGGAATCCACGAAGCGTGTTCGATGCAGTTGCGGGCCGTTCCTGCCATTGCGGCCCACGTGAGGACTCGCCTTGCCCGGCAATTGACCGACGCTCATACCGGCTCGCGGGGGTATGTTCCATTGGTCGTCATCGGCCCTGAATGGGAAACGGAACTCAACGAGGCCCTCGTGGGCCCAGCCGAGGCACGGCAACTGTCTCTGCCGTCAAATCGCCTTTCGGAACTTACTCGTCGTATCAATCAGGTCTTTGAATCCGCAAGTGTCGACGGAGAAGCTCCCGTACTGCTGACTAGCGCGCATTTGCGCGCCCATGTGCGGGCTATTCTTGAGCGGATCCGGCCATCCACTCCAGTGCTCGCGCAGACGGAAATTTTCCCGCGTGCCCGCATCAGAACCGTTGGAGCGATTTGAATGAAAGTCAAAGTGATCAGAGCGGCATCAATGCGCGAGGCATTCGCGGAGGCTCATCGTATCCTCGGTCCCGATGCGCTGATACTCGATAGCCGCCGTCGAGGACGCGAGTTCGAGATCACGGTCGCACTGGACCCTGAGCTGCCGCCTGATCCGGCCAACCCCTGGCGCCAGGCTTTGTCTTTCCATGGCATTCCGGCGCACATCGCGTCTGCCTGGGCAGACCAGCCGCCCGACGCCGCCGTTGCTGGCAGCCTGTCGTTTGGGAAGCTTGATTTCGACCGACCGTTGGTCATTGCGGGACCGCCAGGCGCCGGCAAGACGATGACGACAGTTAAACTGGCGACACGATTTGTTCTTGCTGGTGTCCGTCCAACAGTAATTAACGCCGACCAGAACCGGGCCGGTGCATCAGCGCAGTTGGCCGCACTGTGTCGCATCCTGCGCGCCGAGTTCATCGACACGGCTTCGAAAAAGGGTGGAATGCGGCGTCGTCCGGCAAGCCGCCGTCCGACGCTGATCGATTTGCCTGGGATGGATCCGTTCGACAAATCTGAAATGGACAATTTGCGATCGATGGTTGAGGAAGTCTCTGGCGTTGCCGCGCTGGTAATGCCCGCGGGACTTGATGCGGCCGACAGCGTGGAAATTGCTTCTCGCTTTCATGAGGCGGGTGCGACGGCTCTGATTCCGACGCGCCTTGATGTGTCGCGCCGCCTTGGTGGCCTTGTTGCCGCGGCAGGCTCCGTGCCGCTCCAGCTAACCGAGGCCGGCACGTCTGGTCGCGTCAGCGATGCGCTCGAAACGGTCACGCCAGCCTTTCTGGTCCGGCGCCTGCTTGATGCCGGTCGTGTTCAGGAGCCCGTCGCCAATGCAGCCTGAGACCTCCCTCGTCGGCCGAGGGAGACCTCTGCATGTCAATGCGCGGGAACAGCGAGCCCGTGAGAAGTCGAATGCCCGGCAGCGGCCACGCGTGATCGCGATCGCGTCCGGAAAAGGTGGGGTCGGCAAGACGTGGCTGACGTTGTCGCTGGCTCAGGCCATGAGTGCGAGGCGCGCGCGCATCCTGGTATTGGATGCCGATTTCGGTCTCGCAAACGCCGATATTCAACTCGGCCATCTCGCTGCGACCGATATTGGCGCAATCCTGCGTAACGAGGCGTCCCTCGCAGAAAGCATCGTGCCGGTGGAGCGGGGCGGGTTCGACCTTTTGGCCGGGGAGGCCGGTTCAGGTGCGTTTTCCGGCCTCGATCCGGTCATCGTCGAGCGGCTTGTCTGCAGGTTGGTCGATTGTGATGCTAACTACGACGTCTTGTTGTGCGATCTTGGCACTGGCGTCGAGCCCGCGGCGCGCCATCTGGCGGCGTTGGCTGATACGCTTGTTCTGATTTCCACAGGCGATCCGACGAGCCTGACCGATGGCTACGCCGTCCTCAAACTGCTCCAGCGTGACCGGAATGATCGCGGCGAGCCGGTCGATGCTAGGATTGTGATCAATCAGGTCGACACCGATCGCGCTGGCCGGCGCGCTCATGCGGCACTCGCCCGCGCGGCGCGAGGGTTCCTGCGCCTCGATCCGCCGCTGCTCGGCATCATCCAGCGCGACGAGAATGTCAGCGAGGCGATTCGCGGCCAGCGACTGTTTCTTTCGGAATTTCCGAAATCCTATACAGCGGCAACCGTTCAATCGATTGCCCGTCGGTTGCTCGCGAAATAGGCTGGCCGGTACCCGTGGCGGCAATCTTAGGCTGGCGTCTTTCGCTGGCCCGGCCGAGTAGCCAGCGGGTGGTGCTCCTCCACCAGCTTTTGCAGCCGTTCCGCGAGAACGTGGGTGTAGATCTGGGTCGTCGAGATATCGGCGTGGCCGAGCAGGGTCTGCAGGCTGCGCAGATCAGCGCCGCGCGCCAGGAGGTGGGTCGCAAAGGCGTGGCGCAGGCTGTGGGGTGAGAGGCGGGCAGGGTCGATCCCCGCCATGACCGCGACCCTCTTGAGCTGCCGTGCGAAGGCTTGGCGCGTCATCGGAAATCCCATGCGGCGTCCCGGGAACAGGTGCCGGCTGGGGCGTTTCCGGTTCATTTCACGTAATCTGGCCGCAGCATCTCGAGCGGCGGCGGAGAGCGGCACGATGCGCTCCCGCCCCCCTTTACCCTTGATCAGCAAGGCAGAGGCATCGGTGGACAGAGCATTTGCGGGCAGCACGAGAAGCTCGGAAATTCGCATGCCGGTGGCGTAAAGTATTTCCAGTCCCGCCTCGGCGACCCGTCCGGCTTGACCGGGCATTGCCGCCGCGGCGGTGAGCAGTGCGTCGACCTCCGCCTCGCTGATCGTCTTTGGCAGTGTGCGCGCAAGTTTCGGTGACGAAGTCAGGGCCGTCGGATCATCGGCACGTTGCCCGTCACGCAGCAGGAAGCGCTGGAACTGCCTCAGGGATGACAGGCGGCGCGCCTGAGTGCGCGCGGAAAGTCCAGCCGTGGCGAGGCCGCCGAGATAGTCGGCCACGCTTGCCGCGTCGGCTTCGGCTGGTCCATGCCCACGAGAGGCGCAGAACGCCGCAAAGTCTGCGAGATCGGCTTGATACGCAAGAATAGTATTCCGCGCCGCGCCGCGCTCTGCGACCATTGATTCAAGGAAGGCCTCGATATGCCGCTCTAGTGCCATCGTGTTTTTGTGGTAAGCCGCAGCACAATGTTCGACAAGAGTTTTCATTCACCCGGCCTTCCTGTCGCCTTGCCGATGCGCAGCATCGTGCTGATCGGACTGATGGGGGCTGGCAAGTCGGCGGTCGGCCGCCGGCTCGCGGCCCAACTGGCCCTGCCGTTTCACGATTCCGATGCCGAGATTGAAGCGGCCGCGGGCAAGACGGTTGCGGATATTTTCGCTTCAGAAGGCGAAGCCGCCTTCCGGGCGCGCGAAAGGGCCATGATTGCCGAGCTTTTGGCCGGTCCGCCGATCGTTCTGGCGACCGGCGGCGGCGCCTTCATGGACCCCGAGACCCGCGCAGTGATTGGCGCGCGGGCCATTTCCGTCTGGCTGCGGGCGACGCTCGACGTGCTTCTGGCCCGGGTGCGCGGCCGCACCCATCGGCCACTGCTTAATCAGGGCGACCCTGCCGAAATCCTGTCCCGGCTTTCCGCGCTGCGTGCGCCGGTCTATGCCGAAGCGGACATCATCGTTGACAGTACCGAGGCCCCGCCTGACATGACCACCGAGACCGTTGCCGCTGCCATCGCTCGCCACGCGCCCGAGCGGACCATTCGGATCGAGCTTCCCGATGCCGGCTATGACGTGGTGATCGGCCGCGGATTGCTCGATGGCGCGGGTGCCCGTCTCGCCGCAGCCCTGCCGTCGCGTCGCGCCGTGGTGGTGACCGACGCGAACGTGGCGCAGGCACATCTGCCGCGACTCGAACGCGCGCTTGACGATGCGGGCTTCATCCACGACCGGATCGTGGTTCCGCCGGGCGAAGGATCAAAAAGCCTCTCCCGTTTTGCCGCACTGGTTGAGGACATTCTTGCCCTGAAGCCGGAGCGGCAGACCGCGATCATCGCGCTTGGCGGCGGCGTCATCGGCGATCTGGCCGGGTTCGCTGCTTCCAGCGTGCTGCGCGGGCTGCCCTTCGCGCAGGTTCCGACCTCGCTGCTCGCGCAGGTTGATTCCAGCGTCGGTGGCAAGACCGGCGTCAATTCGCGCCACGGCAAGAACCTGATCGGCGCGTTTCATCAGCCGCGTCTTGTCGTCATCGACAGCGATACGTTGGCCACCCTGTCGCGGCGCCAGGCCGCCGCAGGCTATGCTGAAATCGTCAAGGCGGGGCTCATCGCCGATCCCGCGCTCTATGAATGGTGCGAAGCCCATGGCGCCGCGCTGCTTGGTGGCGACCAGGGCTTGCAGGAAGAGGCGATTGCCCGCGCTGTTGCCTTCAAGGCGCAGGTGGTGATGGCCGATCCGCGCGAGCAGGCCAAGCGGGATGGCCGCGCGCTGCTCAATCTCGGCCACACTTTCGCTCACGCCTTCGAGGCCGAGACCGGTTATGGCGAGGCGCTGCTGCACGGCGAGGCGGTGGCGATCGGCATGGTTTGCGCTTTCGACCTCTCGGCCCGTCTTGGTTATTGCGATGCGGGAATCGTTCCGCGCATTGCCGCGCATCTGGACGAGGTCGGCCTTCCGCACCGGATCGGCGGCTGGAACGCGGAAGCGCTGCTCGGCCACATGCAGAGCGATAAGAAGATGCGGGACGGCAGGCTTGCCTTCGTTTTGGCCCGTGGGATCGGCAGTGCGTTCACTAGCCGCGAGGTGCCGCAGGAAGCCGTTCGGGCAACGCTTGCGGCCTGTGGCGCGGGCTGACCAACGCCAATGTATACTCCGCCGGCTTTCGCCGAGGATGATCCCGCAATCATCGCGGCGATCATGCGCGCCTGCCGCTTGCCCGTTCTCGTCAGTGCCGGGGAGGCAGGGCTGGAGGCGACGCATCTGCCGCTGCTCCATTTTCCCGACCCGGCACCGCACGGTACGCTCGTCGGGCATCTCGCGCGCGCCAACCGCCAATGGCACGTGCTGCGCGATGGCGCGCCGGCCATGGCGATCTTCCAGGCGCATGATTTTTACGTCTCGCCCGGCTGGTATGCGACCAAGCGCGAGACTGGCCGCGTCGTTCCGACCTGGAATTACGAGGCTGTGCATCTGCAGGGCGCGGTCGAAATCATCGAGGATCCGATCCGGCTACGCGACATTGTCACTGCCTTGACCGACCGCGAAGAGGCGCCCCAGCCCAATCCATGGCATGTGGATGACGCACCAGAAGACTTCATTGCCGCCCAGCTCAAGGGCATTGTCGGTGTGGTGATGACGGTGCGTTCGGTCATCGCCAAGCGCAAGCTCAGCCAGAACCGCCCCTCGGCCGACCGCGCCGGCGTCATCGCCGCGCTCGCGGCGTCAGGCCGCGCCGAGGAAGCCGCCCTCATGCAGGAACGGGAGGCAGCGGCGGATCGACCTGGCCCAGAACCCAGCCCTCGGTCGCGCGGATAACGGGTTCATCGCCGGGCAACCCGGCTTCTGTGCCATCCGGCGTGCCGTCGATCACCCGGATCAACCCAAGCACGCCGAGCAGCGAGTCGAACGCGTCTTCTCCCTCTGGCCGAGCGCCAAAACCATCTTCGATCAATGCGACGAGATCCCGTGCGGGGGTGTGGCGGCAAGCCGCGAAATGCGCGCGGAGGGCCGGGGAAAGTGCCGAGCGGTCCTGCCGACGCCGCTTGCTGCCCACGAGTTTCAGTCCGGTCTGGACCATGGCTTCAGCCGGATAGGTTTCGGCGATGGCGACGCAGTCGGGAGCCAGAAGATCTGGCAGCGTGCCGGCGAAGGGCCAGAGCCGCAGCGGAACGTTCCGGGTAAAGGCTGGCAGCAGGCAGTCCCGCCAACCGGATAGCGCTGCCTTGCCGCACTGGTTGGCGCCCATCGTCCAGAATAGCGGCGCGCCCGCCGGCCGCCGCGCGGTCCGGCAATCGACCGCGCGGCGCAATGCGGCGGCGTCATTCAGGCCGAGAGCGGCAGCGAGGCGTGCCATCTGCCCGGCACCGGCCATGCTCTTCAGCGGGTAGAACGGACGGGCCAGGCTGACCTCATCGAGGGTCGCACACGGGCGGAAGACACCATCTGCCGGATCGAGTCCGGCGAGCCAGACGGTGAAATCAGCGATGCCCGCAATCTTCGAATAGGCGCGGGGCAGGCCGAGCGGGAAATCCACGCCGAGAACCACGGCAGCACCGGCGGCGCGGTCAAGCAGCCGCGCGGCAAGGGTTGTGGCATCGCTCACTTTCTCGGGCATGCCGATCTTCCAGAGACCGTCATCTCGCCGGGCGACGCTCATCCAGCGCTTGTCCGCGTTGACGCTCCAGTCGGCGTGAGCCGCGACAACAGGGCTTAACAAACTGTACGATTGACGCAATGAGGCTGCCATTGCCACGCCATTTTCCTGTGATCAGAGAATTGGAACATCATTCGAGGTCAATTCATGGACGACCGTTATCGCCCATCCATCCAGTTCCTGCATTGGTTGATCGCCCTGACCGTCATAGGGCTCGTCATTGCCGGGCTGCTTCTGCATTACGACCTGATTCCAAGATCCGTTCACAAGCCGCTCGCCTTCCTGCACATGAGTTTCGGTCTTGCCATTCTGGCGCTGATGCTGGTCCGCCTTTTTATCCGGCGGCGCACCGGTGCGCCGGAGTTGCCCGAGGAAATCGGCCGGCCGTTCCGGATCGCTGCGCATACGACCCAGATTCTGTTCTACGCGCTCCTGCTGGCGATGCCGGTGTTCGGCATCCTTTTCGTCGAGGCACATGGTCGCACGGTGCCCTTCTTTGGCCTGTTCACCCTGCCTGCCTTCGTCGGCAAGAATCATGGCGTGCAGGAGGTTTTCGCATTCCTCCATTTCTGGGGCGGCATCGCGGTGATCCTGCTGCTGATCGCCCATGTTGGCGGCGCGGTAAGGCACGAGTTGCGCGGCGAGCGCATGATCCGGCGGATGCTGCCCGGCCGCCGTTCAACGTGATGGCATGGCGGGCGCGAGCCGGCCGCCGAGGCGCACCGGCTCGACTGCCAGCGCTCGCCCGTCGGAGGCGACGCGGATCAGCGCGCCGCACACCGTCGCCTCCCCTTCGGTCGGGTGCAGGCGCTCGCCGGGCATCTTGCGGATGAACCGGCCGATCGCCGCGTCCTTGGTCATGCCGATCACGCTGTCATAATCGCCGCACATGCCGACATCCGCCATGAAGCCGGTGCCCCCGGCCATGACATGGTGATCCGCGGTCGGGATATGGGTGTGGGTGCCGAGCACGGCCGTCACCGCGCCGTCGAACCGGTGGGCAAAAGCCATCTTTTCGCTCGTCGCCTCGCCGTGAAAATCGACGAGGATTGCCGCATGGGTCACGCCGAGCCGTGCCCGCGACAGAACGCCTTCCAACGCGCGGAACGGACAGTCCATCGGGTCCATGAACAGCCGTCCCATGACCTGGGCGATAAGCACCCGCCGGCCGTCCGGCAGAGTGATGTCGACGATGCCATCCCCCGGCGTGCCGGGGGGAAAGTTGAGCGGCCTGATGACCCGCTTCTGCTGCGCGATATAGGGGATGATTTCCTTGCGGTCCCAGGCATGGTTGCCGAGTGTGATGGCATCCGCTCCGGCGGCGAACAGAGCATCGGCCATGTCCGGCGCGAGGCCGAATCCGTGCGAGGCGTTCTCACCGTTGACCACCGCCACATCGATGCCGAGCTCGTGCCTGAGGCGGGGCAGGGTGGATATTACCGCTTCCCGTCCGGACCGGCCCACTACGTCACCCAGATAGAGGAGTTTCATCGCTGTCGTCTGCATGGCGACATGCGGTATTCGCTCCGCGCCGGTTGGGCAAGTCGGCTTGGGCGGCCGGCTTCTGTTCCGGCACATGACTTTGCCGGGAAATGACGATAGCCTGCCGCCATGGAAACGCAGAGCACGATCGACGCCGCCCGCGCCATTTTCGGCGACCGGCTCAGCCTGAACGCCAATATCCGCGAAACCCATGCCCATGGCGAGGCCAATGCAGCCACCAGCCTCCCGGATGCCGTGGTCTTTCCCGAATCGACCGAAGAAGTATCGCGGTTATTGCGACTTTGCCACGCGACGGACGTACCGGTGACGCCGTTCGGCGCCGGCACTTCTCTCGAGGGCCATGTGACGCCGGTGCGCGGCGGCATCAGCCTCGACCTCACGCGGATGAACCGCGTACTCGAGGTGAACGACGCCGATCTCGACGGACGGGTCGAGGCCGGGGTGACCAGGCGGCAGCTGAATACCTATTTGCGCGACCATGGCCTGTTTTTCCCGGTCGACCCTGGGGCGGATGCAACGATCGGCGGGATGTGCGCGACACGTGCCTCCGGCACGACCACGGTGCGCTACGGCACGATCCGCGACAATGTGCTCGGCCTTCGCGCCGTGCTGGCCGATGGCACGGTGATCGACACGGGCGGGCGGGTCCGCAAATCGTCCACCGGCTACGACCTCACTCGTTTGCTCATCGGCTCGGAGGGCACGCTCGGCATTATCACCGAGGTGCAACTGAAGCTGTATGGCATTCCAGAGGCGATCGGCGCTGCGGTGTGCGGCTTTGCTGACGAGCATGCGGCGGTCGCGGCGGTGATCGAGATCATGCAGACCGGCATCCCTGTCGCCCGCATCGAATTCGCCGACACGGCGCAGATGGAAGCCTCGATTGCCTATTCGAAGCTTGATCACCTGACTGCCGGCCCGACGCTGATGTTCGAGTTCCACGGCAGCGCGCAAGGCGTCGCCGAGCAGGGAGCGATGGCCGAGGAGATCGCGAGGGCGCATGGCGGCAGCGGCTTCGCCTTCGCGACCGAGACCGAGGCGCGCAACCGCCTCTGGCGGGCCCGGCACGATGCCTACTGGGCCGCCCGCGCGGCGTATCCCGGCATGGGCGCGTTTGCTACCGACACGATCGTGCCGATCTCGCGGCTTGCGGAGGCGGTCTCGCTGGCACGCGAGGCGGTCACCCGTTCCGGCCTTGAAGCCTGCATCGTCGGCCATGTCGGCGACGGCAATTTTCACGTGTTGATCCTCTACCCCGAAGGAGAGGAAGGGCGGGCAAAGGCATGGGAACTCGACCGCGAGATTGTCGCCCAGGCACTTGCGCTCGGTGGGGCAGCGAGCGGCGAGCATGGGGTCGGGCTCGGCAAGAGGGAGTTTCTGCCCCGCGAGCATGGGGCCGCAGCACTCGGCGTCATGCGCGCGATCAAGCAAGCCCTTGATCCGCGCGGTATTCTTAATCCTGGAAAGATGTTTCTCGACTGAAAGACGGCCTGGCCAAACGGGCCCGGCCGTCTTTCACGCGCCACTCAGTTGGCGTTGGCAGGTGAAGCCGGCGCCGCTGCGGCTCCAGCGGGCGACGAACCGCTGGCGGCCGCGACGGGTTGGGCGGCGATGCCAATATCGGTGACGCCCGCCTTCCGTGCGGCATCCATCACCGTGACGAAATGCTGGAAGGCAACCTTCTTCGACGCGGCGATGGTCACCTCGGTCTTGGCCGGATCGCCATCGCCCCGGAACAGGGCGGTGAGTTGAGCCGGAGTCAGCACCTGCGTCTTCACCTTGATGCTGCCGTCGTCGAGAATGTTGACGGTGAATTTCGGGTGCTTGAGGTGCTGGGTCTGTGTCGAGTTCGGCAGCTGCATCGGGATTCCGGCATCGGGGATCATCTGCAGCGTGACGATGATGAAGAATACCAGCAGGAAGAGCATCACGTCGATCATCGGAATGATCTCGACGCGCGCCTTCCGGGCCTCGAAATAGCGCATGTTCATTGCGTCAGGCCGCCACCACTGCGCGGACCGCGAGTTCGCCGCCGACATGGGGCACGACTGGCGCGCCGTCGGTACGATTCAGCACCATGGTGCGGATCGTCTCAAGCTGGTGAATGATCAGCCGGACCTGGTTCTGCAGCATGTTGAAGGTCGCGAGGCCGATCATGGCGATAAAGATGCCGCACGCCGTTGCAACCAGTGCATCGGCGACGCCGCCGGTCACCTCTGCCGGCGCGTGGCCGGGCGTGGCGAGGATCGAGAAGGCGTGGAACATCCCGATGATCGTGCCGAACAGGCCGAGCAGCGGGGCGAGGGTGACGATCGTATCCAGCACCCACATCCGGCGGTCGAGCCGGGGCGCAACCAGCATGATCGCCTCATCCATGCGGCTGTTCATGCCGGCGTGGTCGGCGTCATTCATATGATTCAGGGCGGTGTCGAGCAGCAGCCCTTCGGGCATGCGGCCGGCAAAATCGCGCAGCGCTGCAAGATCCTGCTCGTTCACCCGGCCCATGGCCGCCATCCGCCTGACGATCGAACCGCCCCGCAGGATCGCCCGGCGGAGATACCACATCCGGTCGATGATCACCGCTACTGCGATGACGAAAAGACCAGCGAGCACATAAAGCACACCGTCCGAATAATTTGCGAGATGAATGATGTAGCCAATGGTCATGCCCAATCTCCGAGATTACGCCCAAGACAGGACCCGGCCAGTTCCGGCTCAGGAGCCGTACTGGTCGGATCGACTTGCCCGACAAACGACGCACATGGCGGTTCCGCCGCGCGGATGCCACACTGCCGCTCAGCCTTTAACCGAGCTGGCTGCTGCGTAGTGTGAAGCCTACGTGACAGTCATCGGTCCGTGCCTTGATGGCGCGCCCTTGTGCCGGCCCATGCACGGCACGACATCTGGCGTTCCGAAAGCAGGGAGCACTTCCGATGGACTACCGTCAGCTCGGCCGATCCGGCCTGAAGATTTCAACGCTGACGCTCGGCACCATGACGATGGGCGGGCGCGGCGTGTTCGAGAAGGTTGGCAATGTCGGGCGTGCCGAGGCGCGTCGGCAGATCGACATGTGCGTCGATGCCGGCGTGAACCTTCTTGATACGGCCGACATCTATTCCACGGGCGGTTCCGAGGAGATCATCGGCGAGGCTCTGGGCGGTCAGCGGCCTCAGGGGCTGCTGATCGCGACCAAGGTAAGGTTTCCGATGGGGAAGGGGCCGAACGACCGCGGTCTGTCGCGCCATCACATCATCACCGCCTGCGAGGCCAGCCTGAAGCGGTTGCGCACTGACGTGATCGACCTGTACCAGGTGCATGAATGGGACGGGATCACACCGCTCGACGAAACGATGCAGGCGCTCGACACACTGATTCGTGACGGCAAGGTGCGCTACATCGGCTGCTCCAACTATTCGGCATGGCATGTGATGAAGGCGCTGGCCATCGCCGAGTCGGCGCATCGCGAACGCTTCGTGTGCCAGCAGATCCATTACACGCTGGAGGCGCGGGAGGCAGAGAACGAGCTGATCCCGCTCGCCATTGATCAGGGGCTCGGCGTGCTCGTCTGGAGTCCGCTCGCCGGCGGCCTGCTCTCCGGCAAGCACCGTCGCAACCAGGAAACGCCGGCAGGTACCCGCCAGCTCGCCGGTTGGAGTGAGCCGCCGATCCATGACGAGAGCCGCCTCTGGAACATCGTCGAGGCTCTCATTGAAGTGGCAGGCGCGCATGGCGTTTCTGCGGCGCAGGTCGCCCTTGCCTGGCTGCTCGGTCGGCCCGCGGTCACCTCGCTGGTGATCGGCGCGCGCAACGAGCAACAATTGGCGGACAATCTCCGCGCCGCAACGCTCGTGCTGACCAAGGAGGAGCGATCGATGCTCGATGCGGTCAGCCAGCGTCCGTTGCAATATCCCTACTGGCATCAGGCGCAGACCGCGAGGGATCGTCTCGGCCCGGCCGATCTCGCCTTGCTGGGACCGCATCTCTGAGCGACGTGTGAGCCGCCCGCAAGCCGTAGAAACCTCAATTCCTGCCCGGCTCGACCGGCTGGCCTGGGGGCGGTTTCACTGGCTGGTGGTTGTGGCCCTTGGCGTCACCTGGATACTCGACGGGCTGGAAGTCACGCTGGTGGGCTCGCTATCCGGCGCAATCGCGAAATCGCCAGACATGCAATTGTCCAGCGCCGCTGTCGGTGGCCTGGGCAGCTCTTATGTCGCCGGTGCGGTGCTCGGTGCCCTGCTGTTTGGCTGGTTGACGGACCGGTTGGGGCGCAAGCGTCTCTTCACGGTGACGCTGATCGTCTATCTCGCCGGCACGATCGCTTCCGGCCTTGCCTGGAACTATGCCGCGCTGCTTGCCTTCCGCTTCGTGACCGGGATGGGCATCGGCGGCGAATACGCGGCGATCAACGCGACCATCCAGGAACTGGTGCCGGCCCGGTTTCGCGGCTTCACCGATCTCGTGATCAATGGCAGTTACTGGATTGGTGCGGCGTTGGGGGCCGCGGGCGCGCTCGCTGCGCTCGACCCGCAACTGGTGCCACCGGCCTATGGCTGGCGTCTTGCCTTCATTCTCGGAGGCTTCCTGGCTGCGACCGCACTGGCCCTGCGACGCCATATTCCTGAAAGTCCGCGCTGGCTGATGACCCATGGGCGCCCCTCGGAGGCGGAACAGATCGTCGCTGGCATCGAGTTCCGGTGCGGCCCGGTCATGCCGACGGAGTCCCTGCCGACCATCCGCCTGCGTACCGATGTCAGCAGCTGGTTCGGCATCGGGCTGCAAGCCCTGCTCGGGCGCTATCGTCGACGCGCCGTGCTTGGTGTGTGCCTGATGACTGCGCAGGCTTTCTGCTACAACGCGATCTTTTTGTAAGAGGGGCAAAAGGGTGGGTAACCCGAGTTCGACTTGGTCAGCAGGCCAACGATCGAGCAGGTGGCGGGAACGAAGAAATTGTCGCGGATACTGGTTAGGTGGGGCGGAGGCGGGCTCTGACGTAGAAGTCGAGCGGCGCGATGATCGCGGCCCCCACCACCTTGAACCTGCTACCCAGATAATCCCAGATCGCGATGCCAAGTTTGTCACAGGTCTTGGCGAGGCTCAGGAACGCGTCGCGGCAATCCCGGCCGGTCTCACTCCGGGTTCCGGCGCTGATCTTCCGCCGCGTGACGTGACCGCGGATGTCGTTTTCCGAACCATTGGTGTGGAGCGGGATTTCCGGCCGTTCCAGCACCATCAGTAGTTCGGCCTTGTTGGCGTGCAGCCGCGCCAGCAGACGGTCCAGCGTCACGAAGCCGGTGCGGCAGAGGAAGATACGGTCGAAGCGGGTCCGTAACGCCCGAGCCTGCCGCTTGCCCGGTTTTTGCTGGTACGCTTTGAGGTCCGCGTAAAAATCCCAGATCAGGCCACGAACCCGCGTTTGAGCGGCGCGATGCTGGTCGTTGAACGTGTCCAGTTTATGCACCAGCCGTTCCGCGTGGACCCAGCACAACGCGTGCCGGCCGATATTGAATTGTCCGGCGTCGTCGCTCAGAATAACGGCATCGCACAGAAATTCATGCGCCTGAACGCTGCCCCCATAGCG
>NZ_JFHO01000022.1:0-16071 GCF_000724705.2 Acidiphilium sp. JA12-A1 | reverse complement strand
GTGCCGGTCTCCATGCCTTCCGGGACGGCTGCCAGCGTGGTCGCCCCACAGCACGGACAATGGCCGGCGATAGCGTTCGACGCGGGTGACGACCGGCTTGATCGGCGGCAGATCGATCTTGTCGTAGCGCTGCGCGAGGCGCTGATCCGCGTCAGTCAGCCCGGCACGGCAGTGCTGGCAATGCGCCGCCTTCGCGATCACCGTCTGATCGGGGTTCTCGGCAAGCAAGCGACCGCCACCCTCACGGCCGAGACTGCCTTTGCGGGGCCCCTTGCGCGGACTTTTCTCGGGCCGGTTTGGCTTCTGCCCGCGCGATGGCGGCAGGCTCGAATTGTCCGGCCGCTTCGGCGGTTCGTTTAGCCGCGCCTCCAACTCCGCAATCCGGCGTTCCGCATCCGAAAGCCGGATTGCCAGTTCCGCGTTCCTGCGCTCGGATGATTGCAACGCGTCCCATAGCGCGCGGATCAGCGCGTCTTTCTCAGCGTGCGATAGGAGAGACAGGTCAGGAAGCTCGTTCACGCCTCCCGTCGAATCGTATCCGCCGTGGTCACGTCAATTCACAATCGATTCAACTTATCGACGGACCAGGATGAGCAGATACCATGAATATTTCCACAACTGGACCGGCGACCGGGTGACCTGCCGGGACTGGTTCCAGCTCTCGCTCAAGGAGGGGCTGACCGTCTTTCGCGACCAGGAATACGGGGCGGCGACGACCGATGCGGCGCTGTCGCGGATCGACGACGTCAAGATGCTGCGCGCCCGGCAATTCGCCGAGGATGCCGGGCCGCTGGCGCACCCCGTCCGCCCCGCCGCCTATCGCAAGATCGACAATTTCTACACCGCGACCGTCTATGAGAAGGGGGCGGAGGTGGTGCGGATGATCCGCACCATCATCGGGCATGAGGCGTTCCGCCGCGGCTTTGATCGCTACATCGCGCGCAACGACAATTCGGCGGCGACGATCGAGGATTTCGTGGCCGCGATGCGCGAGGAATCGGGGTTCGATTTTTCCCAGTTCATGCGCTGGTACGAGCAGGCGGGCACGCCGCAGCTGCGATTCGAGGGCGAATACGACGCGGCGGCGCGGCGCTACACGCTCACGCTGCGGCAGATGACGGCGCCGACGCCGGGACAGGCGCATAAGGAGCCGTTCCTGATCCCGGTGGCGATGGGGCTGATCGGGCCGGATGGGGCGGAGCTTGAAGCGCGGCTGGAGGGCGAGGCGGACGCGCATCGCGGCACTCGGGTGCTGCTGCTGCGCGCGGCCGAGCAGCGTTTCGTGTTCGAGGAGGTCGCGGCTCCGCCGGTGCCCTCGCTGTTGCGCGGGTTCTCGGCGCCGGTGAAGCTCTCCGGGCATGATACGGCCGGGCTCGCGCACCTTGCCGCGCACGATACCGACGGGTTCAGCCGCTGGGAGGCCGGGCAGGAATATGCGACGCGGGCGCTGCTCGACGCGATCGCCGCATTGCAGCGCGGCGAGGCGGTGGCGACCGACCCGGCGCTGGTGGCGGCGATGGCGGCGGCGCTCGACCTCGCGCAGGAGGCGCCGGCGCTCGCGGCACGGATATTGTCGCTGCCGGGCAAGGACGTGCTGGCGGACCGGATGGCGGTGATCGACCCGGATGCGATCCATGACGCGCTGGAGATGACGCGGGCGGCGATCGGCCGGCAGTTGCGCGACCGCTTCGCCGCGCTGTGCGGGGCGGAGGACCCGTCGGCACCGTTCAGCCTCGACCCGGCGAGCATGGGGCGGCGGGCGCTCGGCAATGTCGCGCTGGCCTATCTGATGGCGGCGGACCCGGCGGCGGGGCTGGACGCGGCACAGCGCCGCTTCGAGACCGCGCCGACGATGACCGGGCGGCTCGGCGCGCTGGCGCTGCTCGCCGATACCGCGACGCCGGCGCGCGATGCCGCACTCGCGGCGTTTCACGCGCGCTGGCGCGGCGATGCGCTGGTGAGCGACAAGTGGTTCCGCATCCAGGCGATGGCGACGGCGCCGGACACGCTGGACCGCGTCGAGGCGCTGACCCGGCACGCCGATTTCGACCTGCGCAACCCCAACCGCTTCCGCGCCCTGGTGCAGGCATTCGGCGCGGGGAACCAGCGCTGGTTCCACGATGCGTCGGGGCGGGGCTATGCGCTGGTGGCGCGGATGATCGGCGAGGTCGACCGGGTGAACCGGCAGATCGCGGCGCGCTGCATCGACGTGTTCGCGAGCTGGCAGCGCTTCGATCCGGCGCGGCAGGCGCTGATGCGGGGCGCGCTGGACGCGCTGCTCGCCGATCCCGCTTTGTCGGCCAATGCGCGGGAGATGGCCGAGCGGGCGCGGGCGGGGTCGTGAAAAATCACGGGCCGGATCGGGGATCCGGCCCGCGACATCGGGAGACTGAAGCTCAGCGCGCGGCCGCCAGCGCCTGATCCAGATCGGCGATGATGTCCTCGATGTGTTCGAGGCCGATCGACAGCCGGACATAGCCAGGCGTGACGCCCGTGGCCGCCTGTTCCTCGGCCGAGAGCTGCGAGTGGGTGGTGCTGGCGGGGTGGATGGCGAGGCTGCGGGCGTCGCCGATATTGGCGACGTGGTAGAACATCCGCAGCGCCTCGATGAATTTCCGCCCCGATGCGGCGCCGCCGACCAGTTCGAATCCGACCAGAGCGCCCCTGCCGCCGGTGAGGTAGGTTTCCGTGCGCCGCCGCGCCTCGCCGGTGGCGACGCCGGGGTGGATCACCCGCACCACGTCGGGATGGCTGGAGAGGAAATCGACCACCTTCTCGGCGTTCTCGCAATGCCGCGCCATGCGCAGCGGCAGCGTCTCCAGCCCCTGGATGAGCTGGAAGGCGTTGAACGGCGAGAGCGCCGCCCCCTCGTCGCGCAGGATCACGGTGCGGGCGCGGATGATGTAGGCGATCGGGCCGAGCGGCTTGACCGCCTCGACCCAGACCGCGCCGTGATAGGAGGGGTCGGGCGCGTTCAGCAGCGGCTGGCGCGCGGGGTGGGCGGCCCAGTCGAAATTGCCGGAATCGATGATCATCCCGCCGATCGAGGTGCCGTGGCCGCCGATATATTTCGTGGTGGAATAGATCACGATGGCCGCGCCGTGGTCGAAGGGCCGGCAGAGCAGCGGCGCGGCGGTGTTGTCCATGATCAGCGGGATGCCGAGCGGGCGGCCGATCGCCGCGACCTCCGCGATGGGGAAGACCGCGAGCTTCGGGTTGGGCAGGGTTTCGGCGTAATACGCGCGGGTCTTGTCATCGGTCGCGCGGCGGAAATTCTCGGGGTCGGTCGGGTCGACGAAGCGGATCTCGATGCCCTGGTCGCGCAGCGTGTTGGCGAAGAGGTTCCAGGTGCCGCCGTAGAGATCGGTGGAGGCGACGACGTTCTCGCCCGCGCGCGTCAGCGTGCGGATCGCGCTCGCCGAGGCGGCCTGGCCGGAGGCGAGGGCGAGCGCGGCGACCCCGCCCTCGACGGCGGCGAGGCGCTGCTCGAGCACGTCCGTCGTCGGGTTCATGATGCGGGTGTAGATGTTGCCGAGCTCGGACAGCGCGAACAGGTTGGCCGCGTGTTCGGTGCTGTTGAACTGGTAGGAGGTGGTCTGGTGGATCGGCACCGCGACCGAGCCGGTGGTGGGATCGGCGCGCCAGCCGGCGTGCAGGGCGAGCGTTTCCGGGTGTCGGCTCTTGACCGTCATGGGGCTGTCTCCATCGGGCATCTGTTCTCGTGGGAGCGAAAGCTAACGCCCGCGCGCCCGCCGTGGCAAGGGCGTGGCCCGTCAGGCCATGCGTGAACGGCCCTGCAGGAGCGCGGACAGGCCGTTCCGGTCCCGCACCGTGATTCGGCCCGGGGTGAGTTCGATGAGGCCGCGGGCCTCGAGATCCCTGAGTCGCCGGTTCACCGTTTCGCGCGTCGATCCGACGGCGCGGCCAAGCGCGCTCTGGGTGGTGTCGATCCGCGCGCGTTCCAGCCCCTCGGAACGCTGCAGCAGGAAGGTGACGACTCTCTGGCTCACATCCTGGAACAGGATGGAGTCAAGCTGCGCGAGTGTGGTGCGCAGCCGCATGCAGATGATTTCGATCACCCGCATGGCGAATTGCGGATCACGCTCGATCAGCCGCACCACCGAGGCGCGTTCCAGCACCAGAAGCCGGCCATTGGTCGCGGCGACCACGTCCGCGCTGCGGGGCTTGCCGTCGAACAGCGCGATTTCGCCGAAAACCGCGCCCTCGCGCAGCGTGTTGAGATCCTGGTCGTTGCCATCGATTCCGGGGAGCACGACCCGCACCTCGCCGGCAAGGATCAGCATCATCGACGTGCCCGGATCGCCGCGCTGGATCAGCATTTCGCCGGTCGTCATGTTGCGCTCGTAGGTGCAGGCATAGAGCGCATCCAGCTCTTTCGGGCTGAAGGGGGCGAAGAGCGGGATGCGGGCCATGTAGTTTCGTGCGTTCCGGGTCATGCCGTTGTCCTCGCGAGCACGGCGAGCACGGCGTCGCCGTAGCGTTCGATCTTGCTGGTTCCCATGCCGGGCACGGCCGCCAGATCGCGCCGGCTGCTTGGCCTCGCGGCAGCGAGGGCGGCCAGCGTCGCATCGTGAAAAATGACATAGGCAGGCACTTGCTGCGAGCGGGCGACCTCGCGCCGCCATTCCCGGAGCGCCTCGAAACCGGGGGCTTCGATCGCCGGTGATGGCCCCGCCGTGCTGCGCTGCCCGCCCTTCCTGCCGGTGGCGGGGTCGCGGCGCAGGCGGAGCGCCTCCTCGCCACGAAGCACCGGCCGGGCCCGCTCCGTGATGCGCAGTGCGCCATAGGCCTCGTGGTCGATCTCGACCAGCCCGGCCACCGCGAGCTGACGGAAGACCGAGCCCCACTGGCGGCGGTCGAGATCCGCGCCGACCCCGAACGTCGGCAGCCTGTCGTGACCAAGATGCCTGATCCGGTCGGTCGCGGTGCCGCGGAGAATATCGGTCAGATGGCCCACACCGAAGCGCTGCCCCGTGCGCAGTATCGCCGAAAGCGCCTTGCGCGCGGCTTCGGTACCGTCCCAGGTCTGCACCGGTGTGCGGCAATTGTCGCAGCGGCCGCAGTCTCCGGGATAGGTTTCGCCGAAATGCGCGAGCACCGCGCGCCGCCTGCACCCGGCCGTCTCGCAGACGCCGAGCAGCGCGCCGAGCTTGGCCCGGGCAATGCGCTTGACCTCGTCCGGCGCGTCGCTCTGGTCGATCAGGCGTCCACGCAATGCCACATCCTGCATACCATAGAGCATCAGGGTCTCGGCCGGCGCGCCGTCGCGGCCGGCGCGGCCGGTCTCCTGATAATAGGCCTCCAGGCTCGATGGCAGGTCCAGATGGGCGACGAAGCGGATGTCCGGCTTGTCGATCCCCATGCCGAAGGCGATGGTGGCAACCAGTATCAGGCCGTCCTCGCCGAGGAAGGCGTCCTGGTTCCGGTTCCGCGTCGCCGCATCCAGCCCGGCATGATAGGGCAGGGCCCGCAGGCCTTGGCCGGCAAGCCAGCTCGCCGTTTCCTCGACGGCGGCGCGGCTCAGGCAGTAGACGATGCCGCACTCGCCCTCATGGCCGCGCAGGAAGGCGAGAAGCTGCCGCCGTGGCTCGATCTTGGGCGCGATCGCGTAGGTCAGGTTCGGCCGGTCGAAACTGGAGATGAACAGGCGCGCCCCGTCGAGCCCGAGGCGGCGCGCGATGTCATCGCGCGTCTGCGGATCGGCCGTGGCGGTGAGTGCGATGCGGGGCACGCCCGGAAATCTCTCGCCGATCGTTGCGAGCTGGAGATATTCGGGCCGGAAATCATGGCCCCATTGGCTGACGCAGTGGGCTTCGTCGATCGCGAAGAGTGCGATCCGCACCGACCCTAACAGGGCGAGGAAATCCTCGGTGACCAGCCGCTCCGGCGCCACGTAGAGCAGGTCGAGCTCCCCTGCCCGAAGTGCCCGGAGAACCGTCGCGCGTTCGGCGGCCTCGAGGCTCGAGTTGAAGGCCGCGGCGCTCACACCCAGCTGGCGCAGCGCCTCGACCTGATTGCGCATCAGGGCAATCAGCGGCGAGACCACGATTCCGACGCCCCGCCGGCAGATTGCGGGAAGTTGATAGCAGATCGACTTCCCGCCGCCGGTGGGCATCAGCACGAGGGCGTCGTGCCCGGCGATGACATGGGTGACGATGTCGCGCTGCGGCCCCCGGAAACCGTCATGGCCGAAAACCCGCCTTAGAACCGCTTCGGGTTCTATGGCGATATCTTCCGTAGGCCGTCGGGGCGGGTCGATTCGCACGGGACAAGGTGTAGGGCTTTCGCCGGGCCGGCGGCAATGGTGCAGACCTGCAACATGCGGTCACAAGCCGTCACAAATTGATCTCGATCAACGACCACGATTTTGGGCCCTGTTAATCGGATGCTCGTCACTGAATGAAAGTCAACGGGAGACTGCAAATGAAAACCCGGTCACATCCCTATTCCTGGCGGCTTGCGGCCGCTGGCATGGTTGCCGCAGCCTGGCTTGCGGCGCCTCGCGCTGCCTACGCGATCCCCGCCTTTGCAGCGCAGACCGGCGAACCGTGCTCGGCCTGTCATATCGGCTTTCCGCAGCTCACGCCGTATGGGCGGGATTTCAAGCTCGAGGGCTACATCGCCGGCGGCACCTTCCCGACCTGGAAGAATTTCGCCGTGATGTCCCAGATCGGATGGACCCAGCAGCACGACAAGGTCCCGGGCGGCCTGCAGCCCGGCTTCAAGTCGAACGATGCCTGGGCCGCGCAGCAGACCAGCCTGTTCTATGGCGGCGCGCTCGATTCGGCGATCGGCCTCGGCGCGTTTGTGCAGGTGACGTATGACGGCGTCGCCAGGCAGTGGAGTTGGGACAACACCGATATCCGTCTTGCCCGGCCCGGCAGCCTGTTCGGTCACCCGCTGTTCTGGGGCATTACCCTCAACAACAACCCGGCCGTGACAGATCTCTGGAACACGCCGCCGAGCTGGGGCTATCCCTATATCCCCTCGGGTCTCGCGAACGCCCCCGCGGCCTCGCAGCAGATCGCGTCGCTGGCGCAGACCGTGTATGGCGCGGGCGTCTACGGCGCGCTCAACGTCACGCCGTCCGACATGATCTATGCCGAGGCGGACCTCTACAAGTCGTTGCCGCAACGCATGGGCTACGCGCTCGGCGCGGGCGGCGGCCCCAAGATCGATGGTGTGGCGCCCTATCTGCGGCTCGCCTTCCAGCATCAGTGGGGTAACTCCTCGATCGAGGTCGGCAGCTATGCGCTGATGGATCGGGTCTATCCGACGGGTGTGGCGAGCGGCCCGACGGATCAATTCTTCGACATCGCGGCCGACACGCAGTTCCAGTACATCACGCACAATCAGGCGTTTTCGGTTCAGGCGAACATCATCCACGAGTCGCAGGACTGGGCGGCAAGCTATCCGCTCGGCAGTGTCAGCAACCGTGCCGACAGTCTGAACGTCGCCACGATCACGCTGTCCGAACTGCTCTACCAGAAGTTCGGGATCACAGAGTCGTTCAACACGATTTACGGGAATTCCGATCCGGTTTATTACGGAAACGCGAACGGCAAGCCGAACAGCAACAGCTGGACGACGGAGCTCGATTACTACCCGTTCAACGATGGGGGACCGAAATGGCTGCCCTGGCTGAATGCCAAGTTCTTCGTCGAGGATACCGTCTATCCGATCTTCAATGGCCTTGCGCACAATTATGACGGCCAGGGAACCAACGCACAGGCGAACGATACGCTGTTTGCCGGTGTATGGCTGGCTTTCTGAGGACAACACGCACCCGCCCGGACGGGCGGGTGCCCGACAGGAGAGACCAAAATGAAATCCACTCTTCTCATCGCCGTTGCCGCGGGTGCATTCTGCATCGCGAGCGCGCAGGCGGCGAACGTGGCACATGGCAAGGCACTGTTTCAGGCCCAGTGCGCAGCCTGCCATAGCGTGAGCCCGGGGCAGAACGGGATCGGCCCGTCATTGGCGGGCGTCTACGGCGCGAAGGCCGCTGCGACCCCGGGATTCCAGTTCTCCCCGGCGCTCAAGAAGTCCGGAATCGTGTGGAACGCCTCGACGCTCGACAAGTTCCTGGCCAATCCGCAGGCGGATGTGCCGGGCACCAAGATGCCCTATATGGGCATGGCCAATGCCACCGATCGGGCCGACGTGGTCGCCTATCTGCAGACGCTCGGCAAATAATCGATCATTTGGGTCTCGTATCAAGCAATATGGCGGCCGTGGCGACGCGGCCGCCTTTTTGCGTGATCGTCGAAAGCGCGGACTGAAGCTGTCCTGGCCATGCTTTCGTCGATGTTAGCTGATCGCCCGTGGCCAGCGGCAGCGGGGCGGTCGAGGCGATGGCAACGATCATGTCCCTCCCGAACGGCGCGCCAACCTGACCCAGCGTGTCGCTGATGATCCCGTCCTTCCGGTCCGCGGCGGGGTGGAGACGATAGATCTGCCCATTGCTCGAGACATAGTCGATCTCGAGATCATGGGCCCATGCGGGCGGCTTCACGCGCACAGTGATCGGCTGCCCCTTGGCAAGGCGGTTGACGCCGCCCGCAAGCCTGAAGCCGAGTCGCTGGGCGGCATCCGCGAAGACGGGTGCATAGGGCTCGATCGTCGAAACCATGCCGCAATACGGGCCGGTGAAATCGTCGAGCGTGACGGCAACATGCGCCGAGGGAATCGCGCGGGCGACATCGTCGATCGCTGCCGCCAGCGCGGGCTTGTTCGCAGCGCGAACGAGAGCCGAGACCTGGAAGTCTCCGTTCCGGGCGCTTCCGGTTGCCATCGCGCAGGAGGTCTGACGCACGGCGGCGGTCAGTCGCGCCTCGATCGTGGCGGCCGAGGGCGGCGGCACGGGTGTGGGCGCCGATGCGGGCGCGGGCGTCGCTTGAGCGGCAACCGGTGGCGCGGGCGCCGGCGCCGGCGTCTTGACGCTTCTGGCTGAGGCCGGCTTCGTCGCGGAGGGGTGGGACGGCGCGGCTTGCTGCGCGGCATGGTGCCCGCCGCCCAGCAGGAAATAAGTGCCGCCGCCGGCGACGATCAACGCGGCCGCGGCAATTCCGCCGATGAGGAGGCCACGCCGGCCGCCGGTCTCGCCCGCGGGTGCGGGAGGGGTGGGCAAGCGGACGGAGGCTTCCGGTGCGGCGGCGGCATGACGGCCGGAAGAGGCGATCATCGTCGCATCTCCATCAACTCCCTCGCCAGCGAGCGAGAGGCCGCCGGAACCGGTGTCGGACTCCGCGGTTGCCAGGGCTTGCGCGAATTCCCTTGCGTCGGCGAAACGGTCGTCCGGCCGCTTCGCCATCGCCTTGCGGACGATTGCATCGAGCCTCGGCGGCACCGAGATCGACAGGGCCGAGGGCGCTGGCGGCTCGACGTTCAGCACCTTGTGCATGATCGCGGTGATCGAGCCTTCGAACGGCTTCTCGCCAGTGAGTAGCTGATAAAGCATGACGCCTGCGGAATAGATGTCGGTCCGCATGTCGATCGTCTGCCCCATGAACTGCTCGGGAGACATGTACGAAGGCGTGCCGATCATCGTCCCGGCCTGGGTGAGGCTCGAACTTTCGATTCTGGCGACGCCGAAATCGGCGAGCTTCACCTGGTCATCTCTCGTGATCATCACATTGGCAGGCTTGATGTCACGATGGATAACGCCGTTGTCGTGGCTGTAGGCCAGTCCTGCGAGCAGCGACCGCATCATTCGCAGCGCGTCGACCGTGGCAAAGCGTTCGCCTCTGTCGAGCACCGATTTCAGTGTTTCGCCTTCGACATATTCCATGACGATATAGGCAAGCCCGTCGGTCTCGCCGTAATCGTAGATGCCCACGATGTTCGGATGCGTCAGCCGTCCGGCGGCCTGCGCTTCCCGCCGGAACCGGAGCAGCCCCTCGGCGGCCTCGGCGTCGTCGGTATCATCGAGATTGACCGTCTTGATGGCGACGCGACGCGCAATGATTGGATCGAAGCCTTCGTAGACGGTGCCCATGGCGCCCCGGCCGAGAATACGGACGATGTCATATTTTCCGAGCTTCGTCAGATCTGGCGCTGCCATGAGGGGATGTCTCGCTTTCTGATGCGTGATGATCGCTACTTGGCCAGATTGCGCGTGCCCTGTCCACCGTCGCCGATGACCACGAAAGGCGCCCAGAAGAACGGATCGGCGAGCTTGGCCGGCAGGGTGCCGGACGCGGCGCCCCTGATCAGGTCGAGCTGGGCGCTCCGCAGGCTCGCGGCCGCCCCCTCGCCCGTCGATGAGGCCAGATGGGTGAGCGTGGTTGCGACCAGATAGGAGCTGACCTGGTCGTTCACCGACCATTGCGTGACCATCAGCGCGCGGGCGCCGGCGAAGAAGAACGCGCGGGCAAGGCCGGAAAGCGCTTCACCGCCGGCCTTTCCGTCGCCCCCGCCCGTATTGCATGCCGACAGGATCACGAGGTCGGCGTTCAGTTTGAGATTGGTGATGTCGGAGGTCGTCAGCATCGAGTTCGCCGCGGACCTGGCGCCGGGCGGCGGCGAGGTGACGATCGCCGGTTCATGAGCGCAGGGCAGTTCGGAGGGCAGCAGCGCGTGGGTCGCGAAATGCAGGATCCGGTATTGCTTCAGGTCGGCGTGCTCGACATTCGGGACCGTGAAGGCCGCCCCCAGCAGCTCGTCCGATGCGGGTGCCTTGAAGATCGCGCGGGCGGCGTCAAGTTCGAGCTTCGCATACGGCAGGTGGGGCAGGCCGGCGAAGAGCCGGGCGCTGTCGCCGCAACTGGGGCCACTGAACGTGGCCTCGGCCTGGGCCAGGCTCGTGTTCTTGAAGTCCCCGAAGCCAAACCAGGGCTGCTTGGCGGGCGACGTGCCGGCGATGGCGCGCAGCGAGACGAAATTCGCGGCCGCGGGAACGTAGACCAGCGTCATCTTCCTGATCAGCCAGGGCACCTTGGCCAGCGGCGTGCCGGGGGCGACCGGCTCGGTGGGCAGCAGCGCGAATGGCAGCGACAGCAGCGCCCCGGCCGGTGAAACCACCATCGCCGTGGTCTTCGCGAGGTCGGTCGCGAAGGGGGCCAGGGTCGCGCGATAGATCGCTTCGGCAGAGGTCATCGCGAAGGTCGGCAATCCCGCCTGCGTCGGCACGACGCTTTGGCGCACTTTGCGGACCAGTGCGGTCATGCGCGTCTCGTCGACCTTCGTGTGCGCGACGGCGATCTGCCCGTCGTGCAACAGGAACGTCCACGTGCCGTCCGGCGCCGGCATGATATCGAGAAAGGCTTCGCCAGGCCTCAGCCGGTCGAGCACGGTGCCGGCGGGCACGACCTGCTGGACCAGCTGGCCGAAATTCGGTGCCGCCGCCTCGACGGACTCGTCCGCTTCGGCGAGCCGCCGGGTTGCCGCCGCGATCTTCATGTCGATTGCGTTGATGGCGGCCGGCGTTGCCTGCCGTTCATGGGCGATGCCGTCACGCTCCCGGTAGAGGCGCGACAGGGCGATGACGGCATCCTGATGGGCGCGGATCGCGGCGGCGACTTTGGGGCTCTTTGAATCCGCGGCCAGCCGCGCGGCGGACTCGGCGATTTCACGGCTGGTCGTGCTGCCTTGCGCGAGTTCCGCCATCGCGAACATCTCGGCGCGAAGCACCCCGGCCCGGGCAGGATTCTTCTCCGCTTCCCGATTGGCCGCGTCGAGGCACGGAGCAACCAGGGCCGCAGAGGTGCCGAGGCGCAGGCGGGCGAGAAGCTTTATGCCGGCCCGGCAAGCCTCCAGGGCCTTTCCGGGTTGACCGGCGAGGTCGAGCACGCCGCCGCGCAGCAGGTGCGTGTCGGCGACGGGGCGCGAACCGGGCAGGGCATGTTCGAAATCATACGAGGCTTGCGCCAGCCTGGCGGCAGCCGAGGCGGTCCTGTCAAACGCCGTGTCGACGGCGGCCGTGCTCCGGTCAAGCCTGGCGCGAAGCACGGGAGGAGCAATCCCGTTCGCCGAAGCGATCGCCGATGCACGGTCAATTTTCACGGCGGCCTGCTTGTGATGGCCGGCCGCATCGAGCACCACGCCCTCATACCGCAGTGTTTCGATCACGCCGAGCAGGGCCTGCTGCCCGATCGGGCTCAACAGGGTCGACTGCGCGGCGAGGAGCGATCCCCCCCGGCTTCCGGCCGAAAGGCCGAAGCCATCGTCGGACCCGGTCGCGGCAGGGTGGGGGCGCAACACGGAGCGGGGCAGAAGCGATGCATAATCCCGGTTTGCGGCCGAGAGCAGCCGCAGCGCGCGGCGATCATGACCCTGATTGAGTTGATCGAGACCCCGATAATGGTCGAGTCGCGCGACCGCCGTGGGATCCACGGCCAGGGGAGCCAGCTTCGCCGCCTGCGCAAGCAGGGCGTCAGCCTGGCTATAATCGCCCTGATCCGAGAGATTCAGAGCAAGATCCAGCATCGGCGTCACCGTATTCGGATTTTCCGGCCCGAGCGCCTTTTGCTGCAGCGCGAGCGCGGCCCGGTAGGCGGTGATGGCGGCAGGGTAATCCTCGGCCTGGTTGGAGCGGTTGCCGAGTGTCATCAACTTGCCGTACTCGTGGATATCACCCGAGGTGAAGGCGGCGGCGGCGAGGCGGTCGGCAAGCTGGCTGTCGGAGACCGAAGTGGTCATCGCGCCGGCATCGGCGGCTGGCACTGCGCCGCTGATCACGCCGACGGCGCGTTCCATGGCTGGAAAAGCCGGTTGCACGCCATCGGCAAACCACACATGGCCGCGGATCAAGGCTGCCAGGGCGACATGCGGCCAGCCGCCGATCCGCTGCGTGCAGAGCAGAACCTCTCCAGGGTAGTGCCCGAGCACCGTTGTCGGCTTTGGATTGCCGCACGCGTAGCGCTGTTCGAGACCGGCCCGCCAGTTTCCTCGCGTAACGATTGCATTCAGGTTCGCCCGGTTCGCCTCCGGACCCGCATGCACTTCGGCGCTGGGCTGGTGCCAACTGCCGCAGTAGATCAATGCGCCGCCGGAGGTCGTACGACTGGCGGTGCAGGTTTCGCCGCTGGTATTTTTGCCCAGCGCGAGTTGCCGGCCGCTAGCCGATTGCGGGGAATCCGTGTCATGCGCATAGGCGCCCGGCGGCGGCCGCGTGCACGCGCTCAACAGCGCCAGGCCGGCAAGGGCGGCCAGAACCAGGACCGTTCGGCGCATGGTCAATAGTCCTTTGCCGCCACACCTGGCAGCCGGACATTCGCATCCAGCTTGCGTCGCCGCCGTGGACTGATGTCGAAATCATCCAGCGGGTTGCGCTCCGGCACGATCGCCACAGGCAACACGGTGCAACTCACCGATCCGATAATGCACGAGTTGAAGCGATAGCTGGATCCCGGCACAGGAACGACCTTGCCGTTATGCGCCGCGGCCGAGCCGGCAAGACCGGCGATCTGGCCGACGAAAGCCGTTTGTCCATTAAGGCCGCCCGCCACCAGCAGATAGTGCAAATACAATGTTCCCTGTGCATATCCGTTGATCAGCGAAATCGCCAGATCCGTGCTGCGCGCATTGAGATCGTTGAACTTCGCGTCGGCACCGTCCGGCAGAAGCATAAACAGCGTGTTTGGCTGACCTTGAAGGGGACCGGTGTCGATGTTGAACTGGCCGGTCTGTACGATGCCGTTAGCCGGCGCTCCATTCGCGATCACCTGCAGAACCGAATCGATGCCGTTACGTGGCGAGAGGCCATTGTAGACGTATGTCGGGAGAAATTGGCCGCCGATCGAGAAGGAACCGCCATCCGCCCCGTCCAGAGTGATCTGGCCGGTTGCCGTTATGGTCAGCGCCTTCGCCGAAACAGGTCCGGCCACGGTTAACACCGTGGCATCGGTCAACGCGAAGAGATGGCCGGCGGCATCGAATCCGCCGAGAGTGCCTATGACGTTCTCCGTTCCAGTCAGCGCCACGTCGCCGATGACGGCACTGTTGCTCGTAAGCGTCGCGGCGGTGATGGGACCGTTTCCGGAAATCGGGCCATAGCCCAGACCGAGCGTGCCGGGCGTGTTGATCGCGCCGGGAATATACATGGCGGGTGAATCAAGTGAGATATTGAGGGCGTATACGGGGCCGTTCACCGTGAGAGGCACCTGATCCACCAGCGCCAGGTTTCCCAGAGGCACGCTGACCGACCCAAGAGCGTCGATCGTATTGCTGCCGGTCAGCAGCACGTCCCGCGCCCCTGCGATCTGGAGCAGGGTGGGGTCGATCGTCCCGGTCTCGGAGATCGTTCCGGACGTCGCCAGGCTTAACGCGCCATCGACAAGAATGACGCCTGGAATGGTGAGATCGGCGGCCGAGATTGCTGCGCGCTGCGCAACGAGACTTCCGGCGATGGTGAGGGGCGCATTGTCGTCGAGGGTGAAGGTGCCGACATTGATGCTGCCGAGAGTGGTGATGACATTGCTGCCGGTGAGGGCGACGAGGCTTGCGGCGGCATCGAGGGTCGGTGCGGAGATGGAACCGGTGCCCGAGCTGGTGATGGATCCGCTTGTTGCGGAGAGGGCGAGGAGCGAGGCGAGGCTGACCTGTCCGGCGATGTCCAAGCCACCGGCGCTGGTGTCGGCAAAGCTTGCATTGGTGGCGTTGAAGGAACCGGCGATGGTGAGGGGCGCGTTGTCGTCGAGGGTGAAGTTGCCGGCGCKGATGCTGCCGAGAGTGGTGATGGAGTTGCTGCCGGTAAGGGCGACGAGGCTTGCGGCGGCACCGAGGGCAGCTACCGTAATGCCACCATTGCCGGTGAATTCGCCACCTGCCTGCACAATCAACGAGCTATGTTGCGCAAGGAACGGCTGGTTGATGTTGATAGTGCCCGCATCCATCAGGATGTTTGGGATTGAAAGACTGATCGAGCCATCGTTTTCGATCAGCCCGGTCTGGACAGTGCCGATCTGAAGGGAATTCGCACCGATGGCGTTCAAGAGCTGATTTGAAAGATCGAGCGCCGTAGTCGAGGTCCCACCGAGGGCGATGGTATCGAAGCCAAGTGGAGCAAGCGTCACCGCGCCCGAATTCGCCAGGATCGTTCCACCGGCCAGATCCATTCCATTGGCGCTGAGAACGATATTTCCGCCAGACGCTACACTCAGCGTGCCGGCAATAGTGAGCGGCTGACTGTCAGCAACATCAATCGACGAGCCAGCGCTGAGACTCGTGATGACCTTTATGGAGTTGCCACCATTCTGCAGGCTGGCGAAACCTGAGACACTACCTGCCAAGCTATCCGCCGTAATAGCACCAGAGCCGGAAAAGTCGCTGCCCGTGACGGTGATATTGCCGACAGAGAGTACGCCGTCATTCACGATGCTACCGCCGGAAAATGTTCCGGTGCCAGCCTGCAATGTGGTTCGATTGACGATGCTGCCGCTGGCTTCAACCATCAGGGTGGGTGTGAAGGATGGCAAATTGCCATCGAAGATGACGCCTCCGGCCAGAGTGCCCGTGCCGGCATTGGCCGTGCCTAGATCGAGAAGTGCCGCACCGGAGTCTGCGAGCAGGGTAACGAAATTCGTCGAGACGTTGACGTTGCCCGCGCTGGTACCGCCAAGATCGAGTATCCCCGCAATCGTGCTCGATCCCAGTGGAGCGATCTCGATCGTGCCGTCCGGTGCCAGGAAGGTGGCGCCGGACGTATCATGCAGTCCCCGCGTGATGAAAGCGACCTGCCCATGGGTCGCAACCGAAACCGTGCCGGCAAGGGTGAGAGCCGATTGATCGACCAACGTGATCGAGTTCGCCACGAAATCTTCGAGAGTGGTGATGGAGTTGCTGCCGGTGAGGATGACCGAACTGGCGGTGACGATGTCGAGACTTGATGCGTTGATATAGCCTGTGCCCGAACCTGAATTGGAGATGGTGCCTGCGTTGGCGTCGAGGCTGAGGCTGCCTGTGGCGGAGACGGCACCGGTGATGTCGAAGCCGCCGGCGCTGGTGTCGGTGAGGCTTGCGCTGGTGGCGGTGAAGGGTCCGGCGATGGTGAGGGGCGCGTTGTCGTCGAGGGTGAGGTTGCCGACGTTGACGCTGCCGAGAGTGGTGATG
>NZ_JFHO01000023.1:0-46635 GCF_000724705.2 Acidiphilium sp. JA12-A1 | reverse complement strand
ATTTCAGTAACGACGAAGTCGTCATCCATGYGATCCGGCCAAGCCGGGGCGCCAACGTCGTCGCGGAGGTAATGGACGGCCATCGACCCCGCTATCTGGATCTCCGATCTCTATGGCGCCCAGCGCGGTCATGCCGATGACTGGCAGATTTGCCTCGCCCACCAACTCCGGGACTGCAAATTCGCGATCGAGGCGGGTGATACGATCTTCGCACCCAGAATGAAGGCCCTGCTGCTCCGCGCCGTCGTGCTGGCGCGGCGCCATCGCACGCTCGCGGACGCTACAAGACGCGCCTGGCGGCGGCGCCTCGACCATGATCTCGACGCCGTCATGGCGCTCGCCCCGATCAACCACCACGGCAGACGATTGCGCCGACGATACGGCAAGGTTCGTGATCATCTCTTCACCTTCCTCGACCACCCGGATATCGCCGCGGACAACAACGGCTCCGAGCGCGAACTCCGGCCTACCGCGACATATCGCAAGGTCACCGGAGGGTTCCGATCCAACTGGGGCGCCGATTTCTTCGCCAACGTCCGATCCGTCGTCGGGACCGCCGCGCGGCACGGCCTTGATGCCTACACCGCTATCAAAAACGCCGTCACCGGAGCATCACTGCCCATCGCCCCCCTACCGGGTTGAGCAGATACCCTTGCAGCATGATCCATTATCAACTCCGCTGCGCCTGCACTCATGAATTCGATGGCTGGTTTGCCAATAGTGCAAGCTTCGAACGCCAGGTGAAGCGCCGCCTTCTCAATTGCCCGCGCTGCGGTGGCACGGACGTGGCACGCGCTTTGATGGCTCCTCGAATCGGCAAGGGCAATCCGGAAGAGCCGCGTCAACAACCTCCGGCCAGGAAGCCGAGAACCGCCGCGGTCGCCGGACGCATGCCCGACGAATTGCGGGCATTGCTGGCGGGGCTGCGGCGCGAGGTCGAGACGCATTGCGACTATGTCGGCCAAGAATTCGCGGCCGAAGCGCGGCGCATCCATAATGGCGATGCCCCCTCGCGCGGCATTTACGGCGAAGCCACCGAGGCCGAATCGGAAGCGCTTGCCGAAGAAGGAATCGAGTTCGCTCAAATTCCCTGGGTGCCACCGGCCGACGGCTGACACGGAGGATCGCGGGATGCATCACACCTCGCCTGCCCTGTTCGAACTGGACGGCGTCCGCCCGGACATCGATCCGGATGCGTGGGTCGCACCCGGCGCGGTATTGATTGGCGCCGTTCAGGTCGCGGCGGGAGCCAATGTATGGTTCAATTGCACGTTACGTGCTGATAATAACGTGATCCAGATCGGTCCACGAACCAACGTCCAGGACGGCACGGTTATCCACGTGAATGCCGGCGAACGGTTCGCGGCACGCATTGGCGCCGATGTCACCATCGGTCACGCCGCAATCATTCATGCATGCACGCTGGAGAATCGCGCGTTCGTCGCCATGGGTGCCGTCGTGCTCGACGGAGCGGTCATCGAGGAAGGGGGAATGCTGGCTGCGCATTCCCTGCTGACGCCAGGCAAGCGCATCGGCCGCAACGAACTCTGGATGGGATCACCTGCCCGGCTGGTCAGGGTGATGACGAATGAGGAACGTGCCCAATATGATCTGACGGCACCGCATTACGTCGAACTTGCGGCGCGCTTCCGCAACGGGCTCAAGCCGGTCTGATCTTATCGGCACGGCATTGGAGACATGCCATGCACCAGGCGATCCGCTCCAGTCTATTCATCGGTCTGGTCAGTCTTGGCCTTTCCGGCTGCGCACTCGAAACGCCTCCTCCATCCACCGGCTATCTCCCGGCAAATGCCTTCGACGGTCGGGTCATCGGCGAAGATCCGGCGATCGCGGCAACCAACGAAGCGCGCTGGTCATTCACCCACCCCAAAGCCATGCAGGGACGACCGGCCGAAATGGCGCTTGCCGTCGCCTCGCTCGACGCCATGGCCGGACAATTTGCCACCGGCGGCCGCTGGGTCTCAATGAATAGTCTTGCCAAGCTCCAGATGCTGCGGGCGCGTCGCGCGGTGCGGGCGATACTCGGCATCAGGCCGGGCACACCATCGCAGACCGTCATCAATTCAATGGTGACGATCAGCCTCGCCTTGCGTCATGGCAATCGGCCAGCAGCCCTTGCCGCCGCGAAAGGCGCGGAATTTACCCTCCCTCCGCCGCGCACCCTTTCAATCCTTGCACATTTCCCGCCTGTCCCGATTGCTGCAGAGGCAACCACTTTCGCAAGCCGGTATCTCTTCCCGGGCGGCGGCGGTCCTTTTTTTCTCCGCTGAGCGTTTGGTCACGGATGGTGCCGGCAGCGGCACGGGCAAAATGGAAACCGGTCCGGTCGCTATTGGCTACCGCCTCCACTTGCTGGCTTGAACCGGTAGGGGCTGGCACTGGTCGTCGAAACATCAAGCGCGAGGCGATGGGCCAGCGGCGGGAAGGCGCGGGAGCGGCAATCGGGCCGGTCGCAAAGCCTGCAGGACAGGCCAATCCCTACCGCCGCGCGGTCCAGATCGAGCCCGTCAGCATAAACGACCTCGCCGGCACGGCCGATGTCGCACCCCATCGCCACAACGCGCGTGGCCGGCGGTTCGCCCCAATGCGCGGGCGAGGCAATGATCGTGCGCGCGAAACATAGATATGTTGCGCCCTCCGGCAGTTGCGCCACCTGCACCCGGACTGTCCCGGGAGTCGCAAACGCCGAGTGCACGATCCAGCGCGGGCAGTTGCCGCCAAAACGTGCGAACGGAAACCCTGCGGCGGAAAATCGCTTCGAGACATTCCCCGCAGGGTCAACGCGCAGAAAAAAGAACGGCACGCCGCGCGCCCCCTGGCGCTGGAGCGTGGAGAGGCGGTGGCAGGCCTGCTCGAATGAGACACCGAAGCGCATCGCCAGATGTTCAACATCGTGCCGCAATTCCTGGGCTGCAGCCAAGAACGGCACATAGGGCATCAGGACGGCGCCGGCGAAATAATTAATCAGTCCGATCCGCAGCAACTCCCCCGCATCGCGTGTGGTGAGGGTCGCCCGTCGGACCACCTGTTCGATCAGATCACGGGCCTCGAACAGGCCAAGCTGGAAGGCCATCTGAAATCCGCGGCTCTCCCGCGGGAGGGTCTCGGACAGGACAAGATGCCGCCGCGCGGGATCGAACACGCGCAGTGCCCCCGGCAGGGGCGCCACGGAAACGACAAGCCCATGCTTGTGGCGCAGTCGCTCCGCCAAGGCGTGATTCATCCCCAGCGTCGCTGCCGGCAGTTCCGCCCCGAGCGCCTCTGCGGCCTCCTCAAGCTCGGGAAAGTGGTTGGCATGCTCATGAAAGACATCCCGCACTTCCTCGTTCGGCAACAGGATCTTGCGGCCGGACGGGAGCGTGATCCCGCCGGTCTCCTCCCTGACCGCCTGGAACGCGCGATACAGACCAAGCATCGCCTGGGCTGCCGCGGGGGCGGATGCGGCGATCATCTGCGCTTCGGAATCGGGCACCGACTCCGTCCCGATCAGCGGGTCGGCGAACGCTTCCCGCAACGCCTGTTCCACCTGCCGCTCGTCGGAGCCGGAAAGCGCAGCAAGATCCACCTTAAGCGTCTCGGTCAGCTTGATCAGCAGCGCAGCCGTCACGCCCCGCTGATCATGCTCGATCAGATTGAGATACGAGGTCGAGATGCCCAGCCGGCTCGCCAGTTTCTGCTGCGTCAGGCCGTGTTCCTGACGCAGGCGGCGAACGATACGACCGATTAACGGCTTGGACATGCGAGCAGCCTCGTCGAGCAGGTGGATTTTTCAGATTTTACATATTGTAAAATTTTACAGTCAATTCAGCGACGCATTTCATCATTTAATGCCATTTTTGGCAATGACATTCGCGGTTGCAGCGTAAATAATTCACTCATCAGCGCGACTTGAGCGTCTGTGAATTCGCCGCCACGGCAAAGGAGAGTGTCATGTCAAATTTCCCCAACCCGGCCCATTCCCCGGAAGGCATTCCGGGTGGGCTCTCCGTCGCCCCCGGCCGATTTGCCGGAATCAAACGCGATTATACGCCGGCCGATGTCGAGAAGCTCGCGGGATCGTTCAGGGTACGCCACACGCTCGCCGAGATGGGCGCCAACCGCCTCTGGCATCTGCTGAAGACCGAACCCTATGTGAACACGCTCGGCGCGCTCACCGGCAATCAGGCCATGCAGCAGGTAAAGGCAGGGCTGAAGGCAATCTATCTCTCCGGCTGGCAGGTCGCCGCCGACGCGAACCTGTCGGGAGAAATGTATCCCGACCAGTCGCTCTATCCGGTGAATTCGGTGCCGATGGTGGTCCGCCGCATCAACAGCGCGCTACGTCGCGCCGACCAGATCGCCCGCATGGAAGGCGATTCGTCGCAATACTGGATGGCGCCGATCATTGCGGATGCAGAGGCCGGGTTCGGCGGTGCATTGAACGCCTATGAATTGATGAAGGCCATGATCGAGGCCGGGGCGGCTGGCGTTCACTTCGAGGACCAGCTCGCCTCCGAGAAGAAGTGCGGCCATCTGGGCGGCAAGGTGCTGGTGCCCATCGCCCAGCATATCCGCACCTTGAACGCGGCCCGTCTGGCCGCCGACGTCGAGGGCGTCCCCACCGTGCTGCTCTGCCGCACCGACAGCCACGCGGCCCAGCTTCTGACCGCTGACATCGACGAGCGCGACCGCCCCTTCCTGACCGGCGAACGCACGCCGGAGGGCTTCTACCGGATCAAGCCGGGAATCGGCGTGGAATACGCGATCGCCCGCTCACTCGCCTACGCGCCATATGCCGACCTGCTCTGGTGGGAAACCTCCGAACCCAATCTCGAGGAGGCCCGGCAGTTCGCCGAAGCCATCCATAAGCAGTTCCCCGGCAAGATGCTGGCCTACAACTGCTCGCCGAGCTTCAACTGGCGCAAGAAGCTTTCGCCGGAAAAGATCGAGAGCTTCCAGCGCGAGATCGGCGCCATGGGCTACAAGTTCCAGTTCGTCACCCTGGCCGGCTTCCATTCACTGAACTACTCGATGTTCCAGCTCGCCAAGGGCTACGCCGCCCGCGGCATGAGCGCCTATTCGGAGCTACAGCAGGCGGAGTTTGCCGCCGAGAAGGACGGCTACACGGCGACACGCCATCAGCGGGAGGTCGGCACCTCCTACTTCGACGCCGTTGCCGTCGCGATCTCCGCAGGCCAGGCCTCGACCACGGCAATGGCCGGCAGCACCGAAACCGAACAGTTCCGTGACGAAAGGCCGGCTATCGACCATGGCCACGATCACGACGACGGGCTGGTGCACCATCACAGCTGGGCCGTCAGCGCACCGGATCGCTGATCCCTTCGAGTTCCCCCGCGGTGCCGGCATCGGGCCGGCACCCGTCCTGTCAACTCGCCCCGGACTTCATGTCCGGGGCAGCTTTTTATTTCGGCGACCGCTCATCGAGAACAGCAAGCCCGGCCTCCAGCGCCTTGCGCATCACGGTCGGCAGAGGCGTATCGGGCGGCGCGGCGACGATCCCGCCGGGTAGCGCCGCGACGCGGCCCGCCTTCACGGTGAGGCGCAACTCGAAATGGGTGAAAACGTGAACGATCGTGCCGGCATCAAGCCAATGCGCAGCGCATGGCGGCACCGGGGGCGGAGCTGTCGCCTCCCAATCCGTGCCCGGCACCTCCAGCATCCCTCCGAGCAATCCGCGTGGTGGCCGCCGCCGCAGGCCAATCATGCCGGATCGATCCTGCATCACGAACACGGTGCCGCGCCGCACGGGCCGCGCCGCGCGCTTCGCCTTGCGCGGCAGGTCGGCGGACAGCCCCCGGGCATGTGCCGCGCATCCGTCGCGCCACGGGCAGACCATGCACGACGGACTGCGCGGCGTGCAGACGGTGGCTCCGAGATCGAACAATGCCTGCGCAAAGTCACCTGGGCTGGATTGCGCTGCCGCCTGCGCGCCAAGGCGGGCAGCGGCGACCGCAATCGCGTCCTTCGCCGCGGGCAACGCCTCCTCGATCGCGAACATCCTGGCGGTAACCCGCTCGACATTGCCGTCCACCGGAACCACCGGAATATCGAAGGCGATCGCGCCGATCGCCGCAGCCGTATAAGGGCCGATGCCGGGCAGCTCACGTAGCCCGTCGAGCGTGACGGGAAACCCACCCGCCTCGGCGACCGCCCTCGCGCAGCGGATCAGGTTGCGTGCCCGCGCGTAATAGCCAAGCCCCGCCCACAGGCCCAGAATCTCATCATCAGCCGCGACCGCGAGGTCGCTGATCGTGGGGAAACGCTCGATGAAGCGATGGAAATAAGGTATGACAGTCGCCACGACTGTCTGCTGCAGCATGATTTCGCTCAGCCAGACATGATAGGGATCGGGCAGGGCACCCGGGCCGGCGCGCCAAGGCAGGATGCGCCGGTGGACATGATACCAGCGGAGCAGATTTTCGGCGGATGGCAGGGACGGATTCACGAAAAACGCCGGCGAGACCCAGGATGCCGGCACCGGAAGCGCCGCGGCACAACGCGCCGCGCGGCATCGCAGCCCTGCTTGCCCCCGTGCTGCGGCCGGCCCTTCGGCGGCGTGGCTCGGTGCTCGGCACGCTGATCGCCGACTGGGGCGATATCGCCGGACCGGAAATTTCGTCTTGCAGCCACCCCGTCAAATTCGCCGCAGGTACGCTGACGATCGGCTGCGCGGGGCCAGACGCGCTGGCGCTTCAGCATCTCGCCCCGACCCTGATCGGGAAGATCAATCTTGCCCTCGGCGGCGCGCCCGTCCAACGGCTGCGCTTCACCGACATGATCATCCCCGCGACAACTCGACCGCTTCGACCACGACACAAGGCCGGCGCGCCACCGGCCGGACTGCCCGATGGACCGCTGGGAGACGCCCTGGCGCGGCTGCATCACGGCGTCACGAGGCAACGGTTCAACCGGCCGGAGTAAGGTCGCCTGCATCTTGCTCAGTGCGCGTCCGACCAGTTCGCGCCGATCCCGGTCTCCACCAGCAGCGGCACCGAAAGCGATGCCGCCCCCTGCATCACCGCGCATGCGAGCTTCGCCGTCGCCTCTGCCTGATCCTTTGGCGCCTCGAAGACCAGTTCGTCATGCACCTGCAACAGCATCACGGCATCCAGTCCCACATCTCGGATCGCCGCGGGAAGGCGCACCATCGCACGCTTGATGATGTCGGCCGCCCCTCCCTGCAACGGCGCATTGATCGCCTGGCGCTCCGCGTAACCTCGCCGCGCCGGATTTTTCTCTGCGATTCCCGGGACATAGCAGCGCCTACCGAAGGGCGTGAGAACATAGCCATGCGTGCGCGCGAATTCCGCCGTCTCGTTCATGTAGCGCCGGATTTCCGGATAGCGCGCGAAATAGGCATCAATGAAGCGCTTGGCCTCGCTATTCTCGATCCCGAGCTGGCGGGCTAGACCAAAGGCGGAAATGCCGTAGATGATGCCGAAATTGATGGCCTTCGCGCGGCGCCGGACCATCGGATCCATCCCCTCCATCGGCAGGCCGAACACCTCGGCGGCCGTGCGGCCATGGATGTCCTCGCCTTTGGCAAAACTCTCCTTCAGCGCCGGAATATCGGCAACATGCGCCAGCAGCCGCAGTTCGATCTGCGAATAGTCGGCGGAAATCAGCGCCTTGCCGGGCGCGGCGATGAAGGCTCGGCGTATCCGCGCGCCCTCGCTGGTCCGGATCGGGATGTTCTGCAGGTTCGGCTCGTTTGACGAAAGCCGTCCCGTCGTCGTGATCGCCTGGGAGAAACTGGTATGGACCCGCTGATCCGCGATATCGATCTCGCCGACCAGGGCGTCGGCGTATGTGGATTTCAGCTTCTGCAACTGCCGCCATTCCAGCACGCGGACCGGCAGATCATGACCGGATGCGGCCAGTTCCTCGAGGACGGTTGCGTCGGTTCCCCAGGCGCCCGTCTTGGTCCTTTTGCCGCCGGGCAGCCCCATCTCGTCGAACAGGATTTCCCCGAGCTGCTTCGGGCTGCCGGGATTGAAGGCGCGGCCGGCGAGTTTCTCGATCTCCCGCTGAATATCGTCCATCCGCCGGGCAAACTCGGCGGACATCGACTCGAGATCGGCGCGATCGACCATGATGCCGGCACGTTCCATGCCGAGCAGCACGGATAGCAAGCGGCGCTCCATCGTTTCATAGAGCGCGAGCGCCGCCTCCGTACGCAGCCGTGGCCGCAGCAGCAGCCAGAGGCGCAGCGTGACATCGGCATCCTCAGCGGCATAGGCGGTAGCACGATCGATCGGCACGGCCGCGAAGGAAACCCGGCTACGGCCGGTTCCTGTCACCTCATCGTAGGAAATGGGCCGATGATCGAGATGCAACGCCGATA
Organism: Acidiphilium sp. JA12-A1; assembly: GCF_000724705.2. Taxonomy (NCBI): domain Bacteria; kingdom Pseudomonadati; phylum Pseudomonadota; class Alphaproteobacteria; order Acetobacterales; family Acidocellaceae; genus Acidiphilium; species Acidiphilium sp. JA12-A1. The sequence continues at coordinate 38,270 of NZ_JFHO01000023.1, read as the reverse complement.
ACTCGTCCATCCCATGCCCATGCCGGCCGGCGCCAAGCGTGTAGGACATCAGCATCGTGTCATCCACCGGCGTCGCATCCGCGAGGCCGGCACGCTCGAGAACGTGCAGATCGAATTTCGCGTTGTGGAAAATTTTCAGGATCGACGGATCGGCCAGAACCGGCGCCAGCCGCTCGAGCGCGAGCGGGCGTGGCAGTTGCGGGCCATCCTCGTGCCCGAGCGGAATGTAGGCCGCCCGGCCGGGCGCGGTCGCGACCGAGATGCCGACCAGTTTCGCATGCCGAGGATTGAGACCGGTCGTCTCGGTGTCGATCGCAAAACGGCCGGCATGCCTGATCTCGGCAATCCAGCGGTCGAGTTCAGCCTCACTGTCGATCGTGACATAGGGGCCGAACGGCGCATCAGCCGCGGGTGCGGCCGGCGCCGGCGCATCGGCCGCACCGGCGGCTTCGGCAAGACGCTCGCCGTTCCGCTTCGCCACGCCATCAAGCCCGAGTCGGGCCTTGATGCTTTTGAAGCCCTGAGCATCCAGGAAGTCGTTCAGCATGCCGTCGTGCAGCGGTGCGATCGCCAGCTCGTCGATCGGAACCGGCAAGGGAACGTCCCGTCGCAATTCGACCAGCCGGCGGGAAATCCGCGCCTCTTCGGCATACGCCACCAGTGATTCGCGTCGTTTCGACGGCTTCATCGTTCCCGAAGCGGCTGCCGCGAGAATGGATTCGAGATCGCCGAACTCGGCGATCAACTGAGCCGCTCCCTTGGGGCCGATTCCCGGTACACCGGGAACGTTGTCAACCGAGTCCCCCATCAGCGCCTGGGCATCGACCATCTGCTCCGGGGTGACGCCATACTTCGCGACGACCTCGTCAGGCCCGATCGGCGTGGACTTGATCGGGTCCAGCATCGACACATGGGCATCAAGCAACTGCATCAGATCCTTGTCGGATGAGATGATCACGGCCTCGCCCCCGGCCTTCTTCATCTCCTCGGCGTAGCTGGCGATCAGGTCATCCGCCTCGACCCCGTCCAACTCGATAGCCGGCACGGCAAAGGCGCGGGTCGCCTCGCGCACAAGGGCGAATTGCGGCACCAGTTCCTCGGGAGGTTCAGGGCGGTGCGCCTTGTACCGCGGATCGATCTCGTTCCGGAACGTCGTGCGTCCGGCATCGAAAATCACCGCGAGATGCGTGCCTGTATGCTCCTTGAGCAACCGGGCCAGCATGTTGCAGAACCCGAAGACCGCGTTGACGGGCGTGCCATCGTCCCGCGTCATCGGCGGCAAGGCATGGAAGGCCCGGAAAATGAACCCGGAGCCATCGACAAGAACCAGCCGCCTGGTCAATGCCCCTCGCCCGGCGTTACATTTCCAGTCAGGACATAGTGGCGGGAGCAATAAGGACAGGTGACTTCGCGATCCTCAATCTTCAGATAGACGCGCGGATGCCCCAACGGGCCGCCTCCCCCGTCACAAGCGACGGTTCGCTCCCGAACCTGAATCATCTCGAAATCTATCGCGCCCGCTGAGTCGGACATGAACACCTCACGCGCTGTGTGAACGATCGCCACAATACCGCCAAAGACCCCCGATGCCTATCGCCAGCGAAGAGGACGGCCTCCACTTGCGCCGCCAACGGCCGAAGGGCATTGAGCCCAGATCCAATCCGCGCTATGCGGACGTTGCCGGACCCGTAGCTCAGCTGGATAGAGCGTTGCCCTCCGAAGGCAAAGGTCGCGCGTTCGAATCGCGCCGGGTCCGCCATATAGCCCTCAGAAACCAAACCACTTTTCGCAGATGGGCATCGAAGATGCGCACGTTGTTGCAGAGGCGGCAGTCCGGCGCAGGCTGGCCAGAATAATCAAATAATCAATCGTGGTGAGCAATCTCGCCGCATGCGACAGCCAGCAGCGCACATGGAGGGCGCGGGCGATACGCAATGAGGCGTTCACGCTGCCGGAGATTTCTGCAGCACATGTGAAGCGCAATTACACCCGAGGTGACATTCGGAAACCGGAAATCACCACTTAAGTATTTGATTTTATGGTGCTGTCAGAGGGAATTGAACCCTCGACCTCCTCATTACCAATGAGGTGCTCTACCCCTGAGCTATGACAGCGCCGCGTTGCCGGGCGGTATATCCAAAGGAGCCGCCCGGCGCAAGCGCGGCACTTGACGGCATCCCTGCAATTCCGCTTTGTCCTGCCATGACCGGCAGCACAAAAGATACTCGCAGCGACGCCGAGGCGGCCGCGGCAGCTCGAAGGCAGCGCGAGGCTGAAGCTCTGCGCGCCAATCTCTGGCGCCGCAAGCAGCAACTTCGTGAACGCGCCGCTCAGCCCGCAGTCAGGCCCGAAGCCGCTGACGGAGACAGCCCATGCCGGTAATGCCGGACCACTGGATTCGCGAGCAGGCTGTCTCGAACGGGATGATCGATCCCTTCGTCGAAACCCAGAAGCGCGACGGGGTGATCTCCTACGGATTGTCGTCCTATGGCTATGACGCCCGGGTTGCCGACGACTTCAAGATCTTTACCAATGTCGATTCCGCTGTTGTCGATCCGAAAAATTTTTCATCCGACAGCTTTGTCGACCGCAAGGGGCCCGTCTGCATCATCCCTCCCAACTCCTTCGCGCTCGCGCACACGGTCGAATATTTCCGCATCCCGCGCGATGTGCTCGTCATCTGTCTCGGGAAATCGACCTATGCGCGCTGCGGCATCATCGTGAACGTCACCCCGCTCGAACCCGAATGGGAGGGACAGGTGACCATCGAGATCTCGAACACCACCCCCCTGCCCGCCAAGATCTACGCCAACGAGGGGATCTGCCAGTTCCTCTTCCTGCAGGGCTCTGCGCCGCCCGAAACCAGCTATGCCGACAAGGCCGGCAAATACATGCGCCAGCGCGGCGTTTCGCTTCCCAGACTGTGAGGCTTCATGGATAGAATCCGCATCCGCGGCGGTCGGCCGCTGGAAGGCGTCATCGACATTTCGGGCGCCAAGAATTCGGCGCTCAAGGTGATGGTCGCCGGCCTGCTCACCGACGAGCGGCTGGAACTCGAGAACGTTCCGGCCCTCGCCGACGTCGCGACCATGGCGCAACTGCTCGCGCAACATGGCATCGCCGTCGAGGAAACCGGAGCAAAGCAGCTATCGGTCGGCGGCTCCATCACGAATACCGAGGCGCCCTACGACATCGTGCGCAAGATGCGCGCCTCGATCCTGGTTCTCGGCCCGCTGCTGGCGCGCACCGGCGAGGCCCGCGTGTCGCTGCCCGGCGGCTGCGCGATCGGCACCCGCCCGGTCGACCTGCACCTCAAGGGGCTGGAGGCGATGGGTGCCGAGATCGCCCTCGATGGCGGCTACATCAACGCCCGCGCGCCCAAAGGGCTGCATGGCGCGACCATCACCTTTCCCTTCGTGTCGGTCGGCGCCACCGAGCAGCTGCTGCTCACCGCCACCCTCGCCGAGGGCGAGACCGTGCTGGTCAACGCCGCCCGCGAGCCGGAGATCGGCGATCTCGCCGACTGCCTGAACAAGATGGGCGCGGATATCAGCGGAATCGGCTCGGACCGGCTCACCATTCGCGGGGTGAAGGCTCTGCACGGCGCGCGGCACACCATCCTGCCGGACCGGATCGAGGCGGGCACCTATGCCTGTGCCGCGGCCATCACCGGCGGCGGCGTTCTGCTCCGCGGCGCACGGATGTTCGACCTCGGCGCGCTGGCCTCCACGCTCGGCGAGGCGGGTGTGGATGTGACGGAAGTGGCCGAGGGCGTCACCGTCAGCCGGCGCAACGGGCTGCATGGCACCGATGCGATGACCGAGCCCTTCCCCGGCTTCGTGACCGACATGCAGGCGCAGTTCATGACGCTGATGGCCGTGGCCGAGGGCGCCTCGATGATCACCGAGACGATCTTCGAGAACCGCTTCATGCATGTGCCCGAGCTCAACCGCATGGGCGCGCGCATCAACGTCCACGGTTCATCGGCGATCGTGCGCGGCGTGCCGGGGCTGTCCGGCGCGCCGGTGATGGCGACCGACCTGCGCGCCTCGTTCTCGCTGGTGCTCGCCGGTCTCGCCGCGAAGGGCGAGACCATCGTCAACCGCGTCTATCACCTCGACCGGGGTTACGAGGCCGTCGAGCGCAAGCTCGCCGCGTGCGGCGCCGATATCGAGCGGCTCAGGGACTGAGCCGCCCGCTCGGCGTCGATCATGTAGTCGCGCGTGAGCGGAGCCGCGTCCTGCCGGCGGGCCAGCTGGATCTGGAAGACCATGTGGTCCTGCACCTCGAAGGCAAGCTGCGAACCTGCAAGGTAGAACTCGAACATCCGGCAGAACCGCTCGTCGTACAGCGAGGCGATGGCATCGCGGTTGGCGGCGAAGCGCTTGCGCCAGTGGGCGAGCGTCTTCGCATAATGCAGCCGCAGGATCTCAATGTCGGTGCTGCGCAGGCCGGACCGTTCGAGCGGCGCGAACACCTCGGACAGCGAGGGCGAATACCCGCCGGGGAAAATGTATTTCGCCAGCCACGGGCTGGTGACGTCAGGACCGTCGAAGCGGCCGATCGCGTGCAGCAGGGCCACCCCGTCCGGCTTCAGGCACCGCTGCACCGTGGCAAAGAAACTCGGATAATTCGGCACGCCGACATGCTCGAACATGCCGACCGACACGATGCGGTCGAATTCGCGGGTCATCGCCCGGTAGTCCATCAGTTCGAAACTGACGCGATCGGCGAGCCCCTCCGCCTCGGCGCGGCGGCGTGCCTCCGCGAGTTGTTCCTCGGAAAGGGTGATCCCGGTCACCCGCGCGCCATAGTCGCGCGCCAGGGTCAGCGCCATGCCGCCCCAGCCGCAGCCGATGTCGAGAACTTCCAGGTCCGGCCGGTCGAGGAGCAGCTTGGAGGCGATATGCCGCTTCTTCGCCGCCTGTGCCTCGTCGATCGTCTCGTCGCCGCGCGGAAAATAGCCGCAGGAATATTGCCGGTCACGATCGAGGAACAGCGCGTAGAGCCGGCCGTTCAAATCATAGTGATGCGCGACGTTGCGCTTCGAGCGGCGGGCATTGTTGAGCTGCGCCAGCGGGCGGAACACGCGCCCGAACGCGTTGCGCAGCCGCAGCGCCGGAATGCGTCCCTCGCTTTCCTGCACGCTCGAGAGCAGGACATGCAGAACGTCATAGATAGAGCCGTCGACGGGATCGAGCGCGCCCTCCATGTAGCCTTCGCCGAGCGCCATGGCCGGATCGGTGACGAGCCGGCGGATGATGGCGGGATCGCGGATCGCGAGGGTTGCCGCCCGCCCCGGGCGGCCCGCGTAATGGGAGATCGCGCCATCCGGCCAGATCACGCTCAGATCGCCGTGGGCGACCAGGCGTTTCAACAGGTTGTCCAGTAATATCCGCATGACCAATCTCCGCCGGCTGAAGAACCCGGCAAGGATTTGGTAACTGACGCCCCGTCGGAAAAGAGGGAAACGACAGAATGGCTACCAGAGCTGCATAAACGGAAAAACGGCGCCGGTCCGCGGACCGACGCCGTTCATCAGCACTGGAAGCCCGGGATGCCGGTCAGGCGGTCTGTTCCGGCCCCTCGGCGACTTCCTCGCCGGTCTCCAGTTCGTACTCGCTTTCCTCGCGCATGATGGCCTCGCCACGCGCCTGCTTCTCGGCCTCTTCCGGCGAGCGGGCGACGTTGACGACGACATCGATCAGCACTTCGGGATGCAGCGCCACGCGAACCGTCGCAAGGCCCAGCGTCTTGATCGGGTGGACCAGCAGGACCTGGCTGCGCGTGATGCCGAGGCTCGCTTCGCCACAGGCATCGGCGATGTCGCGCGACGTCACCGAGCCGTAGAGCGAGCCGGCGTCGCTGGCCTGGCGGATCAGCGTCACGGTCAGGCCGGCGACGCGCTCGGCGACGCGCTCGGCCTCCTCGCGGCGCTTGAGATTCTGCGCCTCGAGATGGGCACGCTCACGCTCGAAGCGCTCGCGGTTCTGCTTGGTGGCGCGCACGGCCTTGGCCTGGGGCAGCAGGAAGTTGCGGGCATAGCCCGGCTTCACCTTCACCACTTCGCCCATCTGCCCGAGATGCTCGACGCGCTGGAGCAGGATCAGTTCGACTTGTGCCATGATGCTAGCTCCTCAATCGACCACGTAGGGGAGCAGGGCGAGGAAGCGGGCGCGCTTGATGGCGCGCGCGAGTTCGCGCTGCTTCTTGGCCGAAACGGCGGTGATGCGGCTCGGCACGATCTTGCCGCGCTCCGAGAGGAAGCGCGACAGCAGCCGGACGTCCTTGTAATCGATCTTCGGCGCGTTCGGGCCGGAGAACGGGCAGGCCTTGCGGCGGCGGTAGAACGGACGGCGCGCGCCGACCGCGGTGCGACGGGCGGCCGGGGTATTGACCGGCGCGGTCTCGATGCTGTCGGACATGGCTCAGTTCTCCTCGTTCTGATCTTCGTCGCGGTCCGAACGATACTCGTCGCGCGCCCGGTATTCCTCGCGATCATCGGCGCCGCGCCGGCGGCCCGAATCGAAGCGGCCGGCGGGCTTCGGCCCGCGGAACCCGCGGTCGCGATCACGGTCCTCGCCGCGGCGCGCGAGCGGCGCGGACGGCGCCTCGTCGATGTCCTCGACGCGCACGGTCATGAAGCGCAACACGTCCTCGTTCAGGCCGAGCTGGCGCTCCATCTCGCTGATCGTCGCCGGTTCGGCATCGAGCCCGAGCAGGACGTAATGGCCCTTGCGGTTCTTCTTGATGCGGTAGGCGAGATTGCGCAGGCCCCAGTATTCGCGCTTCTTCACCGCGCCGCTTTCGCTCTCGACCTGGGCGGTCACCGCGTCGGCGATGGTGTCGACCTGCTGCTGCGTGATTTCACTGCGCGCGATCAGCACGCATTCGTATAGCGGCATATGTCCCCCTGTGGTTGGTTTCAGCCCCGGCGCCGGTGAGCGCCTATTTCCCCCATGGAAACGGGCATAGCCGGGCGAAATGCCATCCGCCCGGCAGGGAAGAGCGGCCAATCGCACAATCCCCGACGGATGGCAAGCGGCACGATCAGAGCGCGCGGGGATGACCGATGTCGTAGAGCGTCAGGTCGCGATCGAGCACGCCGATCTCCCGCAGCGCCGCGCGCCAGGCCCGCATATGCGCCGAAGCGGCATGAGCGTCGAGCGCCTGCTGATCGGTCCACCGCTCGCTGACGCGAATCAGCCCGGGATCAAGCACGTCTTCGGCGAAGGCGTATTCGAGGCAGCCCGCCTCGTCCCGCGTGGCCGCGATCATGGCCGCCATCGGCGCCCGCGCCGCCGCCATCCGGTCGGCCGGCAGCCTGATCGTTCCCATGATGCACAGCATTTCGAGTCCTTTCCTTCAGTCCGTATCGGTGGCGAACGCCATGAGTTCGGCGCCGTCCTCGATCAGGTCGCCCACCGCGCAATGGAGGGCGGCGATCACCCCGTCCCGCGGGGCGGTGATGCGGAACTGCACCTTCATCGCCTCGATCACCGCGAGCAGATCGCCCTCGCGCACCGCGCTGCCCGCGGCGACGGCGAGTTCCACGACCTTGCCCGGCATCACGCTGGTGACCCGCGCCGCCGCGCCGTCCGCCTCGCCCGCCGCGCGGTGCGGATCGGCGACGGCCAGCACGTGGCGCGCGCCATCGGCAAAAACGACGATCCGTCCCCCCTGGCCGCTCGTGCCCAGCCGCGCGACGATACCGTCGATCTCGACCGACACTTCATCCTCGCCGGCCGCATCGACGCAAACGAAGACCTCCCGCCCCGCGTGGTCGAGGCGGAAATGCCGCTCGTCGCGCGGATGCAGGCGCAGATGGTGCGTGGCCTCGCCATCCTCGATCACGACATCCTGGAAACGCTCGCCATTCAGCCGCCAGGCCGCGCGCGTCGCCCAGGGCGACCACGGATCGGAAGGATCGCCGCTTTGCGGCAGCGTGGCCAGCCAGCGATGCGCCGCCGCCGCCAGCACCGCGACCGGCGGCGCGCCCCGCGCCGGCAGCAGCGCCGCCTCGTGCCGGGCGATGAACCCGGTATCGAGCGCGGCCGCGCAAAAATCCGGGTGCGTCACGATCCGCCGCAGCAGGTCGAGATTGGTCTGCACCCCGTCGATCTCGCAGGCCGCCAGCGCTTGCGCCATGTGCCGCAGCGCGCCGTCCCGGTCCTCGTCCCAGGTGACGAGCTTGGCGATCATCGGATCGTAATGCACCGACACCTCGTCGCCGGCGCGCACGCCGGATTCGATCCGCAAATGGCGGCTCTCCGCCGGCAGGCGCAGCCGCGCCAGCGCGCCGGTCGAGGGCGCGAAATCCCGGGCCGGGTCCTCGGCATAGAGCCGCACCTCCACCGCGTGGCCCCGCCGGCCGATCCCCTCCTGCTTCAGGGGCAGCGCCTCGCCCGCGGCCACGCGGAACTGCCATTCGACGAGGTCGATCCCGGTGATCATCTCGGTCACCGGATGCTCGACCTGCAGCCGCGTGTTCATTTCCATGAAGTGGAACGCGCCATCCTCGGCGATGAACTCGACCGTTCCGGCGCCGACATAGCCGATCGCCCGCGCGGCGTCGCAGGCCGTCTTGCCCATTGCCGCGCGCATCGCCTCGTCGATCAGCGGCGCCGGCGCCTCCTCGACGATCTTCTGGTGCCGCCGCTGGATCGAGCAGTCGCGCTCGTGCAGCGAAACCACGTTGCCGTGGGTGTCGGCGAAGACCTGGATCTCGATATGCCGCGGCTTCGTCAGGTATTTCTCGACCAGCACGCGGTCATCGCCGAAGGCGGCGCGCGCCTCGCCCTTCGCCCGGTCGAGCTCGGCCGCGAAATCGGCCGCCGCGCGCACCACGCGCATGCCCTTGCCGCCGCCGCCGGCGGACGCCTTGATCAGCACCGGATAGCCGATCTCCGCCGCCGCCCGCGCCAGCGCCGCCGGGTCCTGGTCCGCGCCGTGATAGCCGGGCACCAGCGGCACGCCGGCCTGTTCCATCAGCGCCTTCGCCGCCGATTTCGAGCCCATCGCCCGGATCGCTTCCGCCGGCGGCCCGACGAACACGAGCCCCGCCGCGGCGCAGGCCTCCGCGAAATCGGCGTTCTCGCTGAGAAACCCGTAACCCGGATGGATCGCCTCGGCACCGGTGCGCCGCGCCGCCTCGATGATCCGGTCGATCGCGAGATAGCTCTCCGCCGCCGCCGGCGGCCCGATCCGCACCGCCGCATCCGCCATCGCGACATGCGCCGCCCCCGCATCGGCATCCGAGAACACCGCGATGCTGCGCAGCCCCATCCGCCGCGCCGTGCGGATCACCCGGCAGGCGATCTCTCCGCGATTGGCGATCAGGACCGATCCGAACATCGCGCTCACCCCGCCCGCCAGGACGGCGCGCGTTTCTCCAGAAACGCGGCCAGGCCTTCCTGCGCCTCGGCGCTCGCGCGGCGATCGGCGATGCGCCGCGCCGTCATGTTCACCAGCGCATCATCGATATCCCGGCCCGCGACATCGCCGACCAGCGCCTTCGCATCCGCCTGCGCCTCGGGCCCGCCCTGGGCGAGGGTCGCGATCATCGCATCCCGCGCCGCCGCCAGCCCGTCGCGCGGCGCCACGATATGCGCGAGTCCGATCCGCATCGCCTCCGGCGCGGGGATCACCTCGGCGGAGCAAAAATACCGCCGCGCCTGGTGCGGCCCGATCGCGGCGACGACATAGGGGCTGATCACCGCCGGGATCAGGCCGAGGCGGACCTCGGAGAAGCAGAATTTCGCATCCTCCGCGGCGATCACGATGTCGCAGCACGCCGCAAGCCCGGCGCCACCGCCGAAGGCCGCCCCCTGCACCAGCCCGATCACCGGCTTCGGCAGGTCGTTCAGCGTCCGCATCAGCCGGCCCAGCCCCAGCGCGTCCGCGTGGTTCTGCTCGGCCGTGTAAGCCGCGCTGCGACGCATCCAGTTGAGATCGGCGCCCGCGGAAAAACTCTTCCCCCGCCCCTCCAGCACCACGCGGCGGACGCGCGGATCCTCGCCCGCCCGCAGGCAGGCGGCGGTGAGCGCCGCGATCATCCCCTCGTCGAACGCGTTGTGCAGCGCGGGGCGGTTCATCGAGATCGTCGCGGTGCCGTCTTCGGCCAGGGAAAATTCAACCGGTTCGCTCATCGCCTCACATCCTGAACAGGCCGAACCGCGTCGGCTCGATCGGCGCGTTCAGGCTCGCCGAGAGCCCGAGCGCCAGCACCATCCGCGTATCCGCCGGGTCGATCACCCCATCGTCCCACAGCCGGGCGCTGGCGTAATAAGGATGCCCCTGATGCTCGTACTGCGCCTCGATCGGCGCCCGGAACGCCTGCTCCTCCGCCGCCGACCACGCGCCGCCCCGCGCCTCGATATTGTCGCGCCGGAGCGTCGCCAGCACCGACGCCGCCTGCGTCCCGCCCATCACCGAGATCCGCGCGTTCGGCCACATCCACAGGAAGCGCGGATCGTAGGCCCGGCCGCACATGCCGTAATTCCCGGCCCCGAACGAGCCGCCGATGATCACGGTGAATTTCGGCACGTTCGCGGTGGCCACCGCCGTCACCAGCTTTGCGCCGTCCCTGGCGATGCCGCCGGATTCGTATTTCCGCCCGACCATGAAGCCGGTGATGTTCTGCAGGAACACCAGCGGAATCCCCCGCTGCGCGCAGAGCTCGATGAAATGCGCGCCCTTGAGCGCCGATTCGGAGAACAGCACGCCGTTATTCGCGACGATGCCGACGGGATAGCCCCAGATGCGGGCGAAGGCGGTCACCAGCGTCGTGCCGTAGCGCGCCTTGAACTCGTCGAATTCGCCGGCATCGACGATGAGCCGGATCACCTCGCGCACGTCATAGGGCGTGCGCGGATCGGCCGGCACGGCGCCATAGATCGCATCCGGCGCCCCCACCGGCGGCCGTGGCGGGAGCAGGTCCATCTGCGCCGGCTTGCGGGTGTTCAGCCCGCCGACGATCCGCCGGGCAATGCCGAGGGCATGCGCGTCCGACTCGGCGAAATGATCGGCCACACCGGAGACCCTCGTATGCACGTCGGCCCCGCCCAGCGCCTCGGCGGTGACCACCTCGCCGGTCGCCGCCTTCACCAGCGGCGGGCCGCCGAGAAAGATCGTCCCCTGCTCGCGGACGATGATGCTCTCATCGGCCATGGCCGGCACATAGGCGCCGCCGGCGGTGCAGGAGCCCATCACCACCGCGATCTGCGCGATCCCCGCCGCAGACATCTGCGCCTGATTGTAGAAGATGCGGCCGAAATGCTCGCGGTCGGGGAAGACCTCGTCCTGGTTGGGGAGGTTGGCGCCGCCGGAATCGACGAGATAGACGCAGGGCAGCCGGTTCTGCGCCGCGATCGCCTGGGCGCGCAGGTGCTTCTTGACCGTGATCGGGTAGTAGGTGCCGCCCTTCACCGTGGCGTCGTTGGCGACGATCACGCATTCCCGCCCCGACACCCGGCCGATCCCGGTGATGATGCCGCCGGCCGGCACCGGCTCGTCATACATGCCGTACCCGGCGAGCTGGGAGAATTCGAGGAAGGGCGATGCAGGGTCGATCAGCGTGCGGATCCGGTCGCGCGGCAGCAGCTTCCCCCGCCCGACATGCCGCTCCCGCGCCGCTTCACCGCCGCCGGCGCGGATGTCATCCACCCTGGCGCGCAGATCCTCGACCAGGCTGCGCATCGCCTCCTGATTCGCCCGAAACGCGGCGCTGCGCGGATCGAGCGACGAGCGGAACGCCGTCATGCGTCAGTCTGCCTGAACATTGCGCCTCCATCCCGTTGATTATGCTCCTGTCTATCGCGCAACTGCCTGCCCCCGGCAAGGCGGGGCGGCGAAACTCCCGCGCCAGCGCCAGCAGAACCGGCGGTCCGTCGATCAGATAGCGCCGTGCCAGGCGCGCCGGCTCGCGCATCAGGCGCCATGCCCATTCCAGCCCCGCCGCCCGCAACGGCGCCGGCGCGCGGCGCAGCACCCCGGACAGAAACAGCGGCGCCGCGCCGACGCACAGCCCGATGCCCAGGGCGCGTCCGCGCCGCCGCACCGCCTGCGCCAGCACCTCCTGCCGCGGCGATCCCACGGCGAGGATCGTGCAATCCGCCCGCGCGCGCTCGATGAAGTCCACCACCGCGCCGAGGGCCGCCTCGTCATGCTCGAACCCGCGGGCCGGTTCGGCATGGGTGAAATCGACGCCCGGATAGCATGCGGCGAAGGCGTCCATCGCCGCGGCATCGAGGCCGACGACCGCCACCCTCGCGCCGCGCATCTCCAGCGCCGGCATCACCGCCGCCAGCAGGTCCGCCCCGGTCACCACCGGCGGCGGCACAACGCCGCAGATCCGCGCGAGACCCGCCGCAACCCGCGAATCCAGCAGACACAGCGCGGCATCGTCATAAGCCGTTCGCAAGTCTCCGCCCCGCCGCAACCGACCGAGATGATCGACATTCGGCGTCACGACATAGCCGAACGGCCGGCGCCGGTCCCAGCGCAGCACGAAGCCGAGCGCCGCCTCCGGCCCGAGGCGATCGAAACGGATGCCGAACGGCGCGAAGCGCTGCCCCCTCATGGCGTCCAGACCAGTGATAGCATCAGCCGCGCCTCGTGCGGCGCCGAGCCGGGCAGGTCGTGTCGCAAGGCGAAACTGGCCGACGGCCTGAACGAGACGGCGCGGGACAGCCGCCACAGCGCGCCGGCCGTCACGTCGGCCTCGGTCGCCGCATGGCCGGAAACCCGCCCCTGCCGCGCGGCGACATCGACGGTGAACAACAGGTCGCGCGCATAGGATTCGGCAAGGCCGAGCCGCTCGGTCGTCAGGATGCTGCCCGGCACGCCGAACCCGCCATCCGCTCCCGCTCGGCGCGACAGATCGAGATCGACGGCGATCAGCGGATCCGGCGTCCATTGCAGCGCCAAGTCGCCAACCACGGCAATGCCGGACGCCGGTCCCCCTTCCGCATAGCGGATCCGCTCGGCGCCGCCGACCACGCGCAGGCGCCACAGCGCCCGCGCGCCGGTCACCCCGCCGGCCAGCACGGCAAGGCTCGAACTGTCGGCAAAGCCGCTGCCAGGCAGCGCCCCTGCATACCGGGTCGTGCCGGCCCGCAGCAGGAGAAGTTCCCGCAGTGGCGCGCCATCCGCCGTTTCCAGCGCGACTTGCCCGCGCGTGATGGCGCGGCTGCCGAAGCCGGCCGGCCCCACGCCGACGGCGGCCACACGGTCGCGTCCGAACCAGACCCGCGCCGTGGCGTCGAAGGCGCCGAAGCCGAACCTCAGGCCGATCCGGCCGGCATCCGTCGTCACGTCGAGCGGCGCCGCCCCGCCATTGGCGGCGAGTCCCAGCGCCGTCTGCGCTGTGCTGACATGGGCGGCACCGAGCGTGATCCGGTCCGGCCCGAACGGCAGGGCGAGGCCGAGCGCCGCCGTCACCCGGTTGGCATTGGCGGCGGGATCGCGGGCATAGCGGTCCAGCTCGGCATTCGCGAATCCGGCAAGGCCCAGTTCGGGGTCGGCCAGCCGCACTTCCGGCCGCACCATGCCCATCGCCGTGATCCCCTGGCCGGCGCCGGGCGCAGTATCGAGCCCGGCATCGACCGCGAGACGGGGAAACACCTCAAGTCCGGCGCTCGCGAGCGGCGCAAGGGGGACCGGAAAATCGCCCGAATGCAGGCGGGAGCGCGCAGAAACCCCCGGCGCGACGCCGAAACCCGGGATCGCCATCGGCAGGAAACTGCCCAGCGAATCCCCCCGCGCGGCCCCCCCGGCCGCGACAAGCGCGGGCAATGCAAAAAGAATGCACCGCAGGAGGGCCGGAAAATCTATCAAATCAATTGCAATCAGCGGTCATTTGCGCTCAGGTATACACAACCTTTAATTGTGTGTCGTGCAAAAAACAGGGGCACTCATGCAAGACGCCGCCATAGACCCGATACGCCTCAGCGTTGCGATCTGCACCCATAACCGCGGCCGCGAGACCGAACGCTGCCTCGCGGCGCTTTCACCCGCGCCCGAGGGGGTAGAGACGCTCGTCATCGACTCCGGTTCGGCACCGCGCGAGGCAGAGCTGATCCGCGCCGCCGCCGCCCGCCACGGCGCCACGCATGTCCGGTTGCCCGCACCCGGACTGAGCGAGGCGCGCAACGCCGCCCTCGCGGCCGCGCGGGGCAGGTGGATCGCCTATCTCGATGACGACGCCACCCCTGCCCGGGACTGGTGCGCCGTGCTGCTGCGCACCGTCGCGGCGGACCCGGAACTGGCCGCGACCGGCGGCCCGATCCTGCCGCAATGGCAGGCTCAGTTGCCATGCTGGTGGCCGCCCTCGCTGCGCGCCGTGCTGACCATCATCGACCAGGTGCGGCCGAGCGAGCCGGGGGTCGCCGACATCGATCCCTATGGCGCCAACATCGCCTTCCGGCGCGATGTTCTCGCCCGTTTCGGCGGGTTTCCCACCTGTCTCGGCCGGCGCGCCGGGCTGATGATCTCGAACGAGGAAACCTACATCATCCGCCGTCTCCGCCGGGGCGGGCTGAAGGTGCGCTTCACGCCGGACCTCGTGGTGCATCACGAGATCGACCGCTCGCGCCTCAACCCCGCCTGGCTGGTCCGCCGGCAATACTGGTCCGGCGTATCCGAGGCGGTGATGCTGGGCGCCCTCGGCGAGCCACGCCTCGCGCGGGCCGCGCGCCTCGCGCTGCACGCGCTGCTGCTCGCCCCGTTCGGCCTCTGGCCGCCGGCGAGCACCGGCCAGATCGGTCTGCGCTGCAAGGCCGCCTACGCCCGCGGTTTCCTGCGCGGCGCGCTGGGCGAGGGGCACATCGTGCATCCAGCCCTGCCGTGAACCGACGGGCGGATATCGACCGCGCCAAGGGTCTCGCCATCTCGCTGGTCGTCTTCGGCCATATCGTCGCCCGGCAAGACCCGGCGCATGTGCTCTGGTATCCGGCGCTGCGCCGGGCGGTCTATGGCTTCCACATGCCGTTCTTCTTCTACCTCAGCGGGCTCGTCGCCTGGCTGGCCGGCCATGCCGGAACGCCGCCGGCGGGATGGCCGGGGCTGATCCGCGCGCGGGCGCGGCGCCTGCTGATCCCCTTCGCCGTCATGGCATTCACGATCACCGCCGGAAAACTCGCCGCCGCCCGTTTCATCCATGTTGACAACCCCCCGCAGGGCCTGCTCGGCGGACTGGCGGACACGATCTGGCATCCGCTCGCCAGCCCGGCCTACTCGCTGTGGTACCTCGCGGTGCTCTTCCTGCTCAGTGTGGCAACGCCGCTGCTTCTCGCCGCCTGCCGCGGCCGCCTCTGGCCGGTGATCTGCATCTTCGCCGCGTTCCAGTTCATCCCCCTGCCCTGGCATCTCTACCTGGCCGAGACAGGCCGCTACGCGCTGTTCTTCGGCGCCGGCCTCGCGGCAGGAGCCCTCGGCGACCGCTGGACCGGCTGGATCGACCGCTGGCGCTGGCCGCTGATCGCTGCCTTCGTGACCGGCTTCGCCTTCGTCGCGCTCGACGGCAACGTGCTGCCGTTCAATCTGCGCCTGGTGACGCTCGGCCTCACGGCGATGCCCGCACTTCACGCCCTGGTAAGATTTCCGTGCCTATCCTCCGCCCGGACACTGGCAACGCTCGGACGGTATTCCCTGATGATCTACCTGTTCAACACGATCTTCATCGGCCTCGCCAAAGGCCTGCTGCTGCTCGCCACGGGCTGGAACGGCACGCATTTCCTCCCCTTCGCCGCGGTGCTGATGAGCGCCGGCCTGCTCGGCCCGGTGGTGCTGAAGCGGGCGGTGTTGCGCTCCGTTCCCGTGCTCGACCGGATGACCGAGTGATGCGGCCATGCCGGCACCAGAACGCTCGGCCCCGCTCGGCCGGTTCCTCGATGCGCTGCCGCACGACCTCGCGGCGAGTTTTTCCGACGCGCAGCTTCGGGCGATCGAGCTGCATTTCGGCATGCGCCACCGCCTGACCCACATGATCGACTGGCGCCGCCGCCTCGGCTTCGGGCGCCTCCGACTTTATGTCGTGTTGCTGGTCGGGCGCGACCGGCATCCGGCCTGAATCTGGCGCAGCACCAGCCATCCGGCCAGAACCGTCAGCCACACCATTCGACTCTGGTACCGCGCATGCGGGCCCGATAGCGCGCCCGTGACCGCGGCATTACCCGCGAGCGCCAGGACGACGATCCAGCAGAACAGCCCGAGTGACGCCGCTTCGGGCCTGAGACGCCGCGCCGCCGCCGCGTAGAGCGCGAAGCCACAGGTCAGCCCCATCCCGCCGACCGCGAGCGCCTGCACGAATGCCGCAAGCAGGGGCGGCACCGCCATCCGCCCGCGCGCCTGCCGGCTGGCGAGATAGGCCGCGTACGCCGTCTGCGGCAGATCGCGGCGGATCGTCTGCCACGCCGTCGCATACCAGGGACGCAGGCCACTGCCCGGCGAAAAGATCACGAGTTGCAGGCCGAAATCCCGTATCGCCGCGCTCAGGACGGCGGCCGGATGCTCGACGATGGTCCGGCGCACGATCGCATCGGTCTGGTCGATCAGCCGGCGCGGCCCTCCCGCGCGGTAGAGCGGGCTATCCGCCCGCCAGAGGAACCCATCGGCCGTGCGCGGCAGATCGCCACGATAGGCGCAAAGTGCCCAACCCGCCTTCGGACAGTCATGCGCGAGTGTCGTCCGCGCGGGACCGTTCTCGATCAGGCGTGCGAGCAGAAATGTCCCGCCATAGGGCGAGGGCGAAATGCGGCCGCGCGCAATCGCGTTCACGGCGGTCAGCCCGGCGATGCCGAGCAGGAACGGCAGCAGCAGAAACCGCCAGCGGACCCGCTGCCGCAACGCGCGCAGCGGCAGCACGCAAAGGCAGAGTCCCGCATAGATCGGCATGTTGCTCAGATGCACGAGAATCGCCAGACCGATCACCATGGCCGGGACGATGAGGCCTGCCGCCCCTTGCGGCGCAAGAATCAGGATCGCGAAGGCCAGCACCATCAACGGCGTGAAGATGTCCGGCATCACCTGCGCCGCGGTCCAGCTCAGCGAAGACCCGGCAGCCAGAATCACCAGCAGCAGCGCGCTGTCGAGCGTCCCCGCATCGGGGCTCAGCAGCCGATGCGTCGCCCGGATCAGGACCGCGGCAAGCAGCCCCTGCCCGGCGATCACGGGCCAGAGCGAGCGCCCAAGCCCGGCTGCAAGGACGAGCAGACTGTAGAAAGGCGGCCGATCCCAGCCGAGATGCCGCTCCATCATCTGCGAGATGTAGGTCCCGGTATCCGAAAAGATGAGCGGGTATCCGTTCACGAGGGCGGGCCACAGGATCAGTGCCGCCGCGACACCAATCATGATGGCGTCGGCGGCAGGCACCGGACGGCGCGACGCGCGCACGGCGACCTCAAAGACGGAAATAGCCGCCATAGCGCGGATGATAGAGTTCCGAATCGGGAAAGCCCGACCGGGCGTGGCGCGGACCGTCGACCCGCGTGAGCGCGGCGCCGGCGAGCCGCAACCCGCCCTGGTCCAGCAGCGCGAGCGCCGCGGCCACGGTGCGCCGCGGGGTCTGGCCCCAGCGGATGCACAGCAGCGTGGCGGCCGCCGCGCGCGCGAGCAGCTGCGCCTCCGCCAGGGCGAAGACCGGCGGCAGATCGAGAACCACGAGATCGTAGCGCCCGTGCAGTTCCGCCATCAACCGGCCCAGCCGGTCGGACATGAAGAGAGCCAGCGCCTCGGTCGCCACGGCCCCGGCGGGCATCACGTCTGGCAGGCTTCCCCCCTCCTCCAGCCCCGGTCGATGAATCGCGGCCTCCAGGGTCGCTCGCCCGGCGAGGTGGTCGGTCAGTCCGGGCAGACCGCCGAGCCCGAAGATCATGTCGAAACTCGGCTGCCGGATGTCGCAGTCGATCACGAGAACCCGCGCCCCGCTCGCCGCAACCGACAGGGCGAGGCTGACCGCCAGCGTCGTCTTGCCCTCGCCCGGCCGCGCCGCCGTGACGGCCAGGCTGCGCGGGGCGCCGGGAGCAAGCCAGAGGCCGGTTCGCAGCGCGCGGATCTGCTCGGCGAAGGCGGAAAACGGGTAACGGCGCGCATAGTCGGGCACGGACAGGCCGCGACGCTCACGCCGCCCGACCTCGGGCAGCAATGCCATGCAGGGCAATTCCAGCGCCTCGCGGACCTGCCCGCCGGAACGGAAACTTCCGTTCAGCGAATCCGCCAGCAGAGCGGCCAGCACGCCAAGGCAGAGCCCGAGCAGGACCGCGCCGGAGAGGATCGCCGCGCTGCGCGGGCCGCTCGGCTGCAGCGGGCGGGTGGCCGCGGCGATGATCCGCGCATCGGGCCGGGTCAGCGCGCTATGGCTCTCGAGCGTGCCGATCTGCTCGGTCTGCGCGCGCAGCAGGTCGCTTTCGGCCGTGCGCTCTTCCTCGAGGCGGGCCAGCGGCGCCGCCCGGACCGACTGCGCCGCCGCCCGGTCGCGCACGGCCGCGAGTTCCGCTTTCAGACTTTTCACCCGCGCCGCCGCGGCGGCGGCGCGCATCCTGTCTGCCGTGATCAACCGCCCCGTCTCCGCCGCGATCTGGCCGCGCAATGCGGCGAGGGCGCGCTTCGTCGCGCGGATATCGGGATAGTTTGGCCCTTCGGTGCTGCCGAGCGCGCGCAATTTCGCGGCCAGTTCCGCCTCTCTCGCGCGCATCGGCGCGATCTCCGGCGCAACGGCGGCCGCGGCTTCGGCCTCGCTGCCGCCATTCAACGCCGCAAGACGCGCCCGCGCGGCCGCAAGGTCGGCCCGCGCGGCCGCAAGGCTGCCGGTCAGTTGCCCCGCCTCCTCGTTCGTCAGCGGCGCCGCACCCGCGCCGCGCACCGTGCCGCTGCGCGCCCGTTCGCGCGCGATCGCGACATCCAGAGCCTCGAGCCGATGCGCCGTCGCCTTTGCCCGCTGGCCGAGCCAGGCCTGAGCACGATCCAGCACCGCGAGACTTTCGCGGCGTTCCCTGGCGAGATAGGCGGCCATGGCGGCGTTCGCCGCCCGTGCGGCCAGCGCCGGATCGTGGGCGGTGAAGGATACGTTGATCAACTGGGAACCGGCCGGGACGTCGATGTGAAACCGGGCGGTGACGGCGTCGCGCAACGCGTCCGGCGCAACCGGAAGCGGCGGGCCGGCGCTGCCGAGCCAGCGCCGCAACAGGGAGGGACGCTGCCGCGCGGGGTCGAATTCCGGGCTCGCGCCCAGATCGAGCCCGTCGATGACTCGCGCCACCACGGCCGGGCTCTTCAGAATGGCTGCCTGGCTGGCCATCAGCGCATCGGTGACCTGCCGCGTCTCGACCACGCCGCGTAGCAACTTCGGGTTGAAATCGACTGGATTGTAGAGAAGCGTTCCGGTCGCCGTGTATACCGGCCGCATGCGCGAAAGCGCGCCGAGCGACAGCAATGGCAGGCCAAGCGCGACCAGCACGGCAAGGCGCCAATGGCGGCGAACGGCGCGCAATGCATCGATCGGATCGGCTGTCCCCCCGATCTGCCTGACCCGGTCTCGCGCTTTTGCCGCGGTGTCCATTTCAGAACCGATTCCTGTTCACCGGAAACCCGCCCGGTTTGCAAAGCCAACCCTTGCCTGTGCATTCTGTCTGCGACACGAAATTAAGTCAATTTTAAGTTGTATATTTTGCCTATTTTCTGGCGAGGGTTGCATGTGATGCCGAAATTCCGCCGCGAAACACGTCGCCATCTGCTCGCCACGGCCGTGTCCGCCCTCGCCGCACCGGCTTTGTTGTCCGGCTGCGCGGCCTGGAGCGGCCTGCCGCCCCTGCCGCCCGCCCCGCCCGGAGGCTATCGGCTCGGCACAGGCGACCGTCTGCGCGTCGTCGTGTTCGGCCAGAAGCAGCTCACGGCAACCTACCTCGTCGACGCCTCCGGCATGATCGACCTGCCGCTGCTCGGCCCGGTGCGCGCCGCCGGCCGGACCACGGCGGCGCTGCGCCGCGCCATCGCGCGCGCGCTGGTGGCGAAGGGCATCCTGCGCCATCCGGCCGTGGCGGTGGAGGTGAAGGCCTATCGCCCGTTCTCGATCCTCGGCGAGGTGAACAAGCCCGACCAGTATGCGTTCGAACCGGGCATGACGGTGCTGGCCGCCGTCTCCCTTGCCGGCGGGTTCACCTATCGGGCGGCGGAATCGGAAGTGGGCGTGATCCGGGTGACCGGCGGCACCCCCCGCGAATATCGCGCGCCGGTCTCCGCCCTGATCGAGCCGGGCGACGTGATCCGGGTGTTCGAGCGGCATTTCTGAACAAATGGATACCGGGAGGTTGACGAAAGATTGACTTGCGCGCGCGCTGCATCTACCCCGCGCCTCCGTCAGCGCATGTAAACACGGGACCGCCCGGACGGGCGGAACGCCGCCGGCCACGTCGCCGACACGACAGGAGAAACGGAGCATGGCGGTAAACGCCTTCATCTTTCCAGGACAGGGCAGCCAGGTCGTGGGCATGGGGCGCGACCTCGCGGCCGCCTTCGCGCCGGCGCGCGAGGTGTTCGAGGAAGTGGACGAGGTTCTCAAGCAGAAACTCTCCCGCCTGATGTTCGAGGGGCCGGCCGAGGAACTGACCCTGACCGAGAATGCCCAGCCGGCGCTGATGGCGATGTCGATCGCGGTGCTGCGCTGCCTCGAGAAGGAAGCCGGGATCCGCATTGCCGACCGCGCGGCTGTGGTCGCCGGCCATTCGCTCGGCGAATATTCGGCGCTCGCCGCCGCCGGCACCTTCGCCCTGGCCGATGCCGCCCGCCTGCTCAGGATCCGCGGCAACGCGATGCAGAAGGCCGTGCCGCCCGGCCTGGGGGCGATGGCCGCGCTGCTCGGCGTCGAGCTCGACGCCGCCGAATCGATCTGCACCGAGGCCGCCGAAGGTCCGGACGGACACGAGGTCGTCTCCGTCGCCAATGACAACGGCGGCGGCCAGGTCGTGATTTCCGGCACCGCCACCGCCGTTGACCGGGCGATCGAGATCGCCCGTGGCCGCGGCGTCAAGCGCGCCCTGAAACTGCCGGTCTCCGCCCCCTTCCATTGCGCGCTGATGGCTCCCGCGGCCGAGGCGATGCGCGAGGCGCTCGCGAGTGTTGCGGTCAATGCCCCGGTCGTGCCGCTGATCGCCAACGTGACCGCGGCCAAGGCGACCGACCCGGCGGACATCGTGGCCAAGCTCGTCGAGCAGGTGACGGCACCCGTGCGCTGGCGCGAATCGGTGGCCACCATGACCGCGCTCGGCGTTACCCGCTTCATCGAACTCGGCGCGGGCAAGGTGCTTTCCGGCCTCGCGCGGCGCATCGCGCCGGACGCCGAAGCATTGTCCTGCGGCACACCTGCCGAACTCGAGGAGTTGGCGAAGCATGTCGGCTGAACTCTTTTCGCTCGAAGGCCGCACGGCGCTGGTCACCGGCGCCTCCGGCGGCATCGGCGCCGCGATTGCGCGCACGCTGCACGGCCTCGGCGCGGCCGTCGCCCTCTCCGGCACCCGCGAGGCAAACCTCACGGCGCTCGCCGCCGAACTCGGCGAACGCGCCCATGTCTGCCCGGCCGACCTGTCCGACCCGAAGGCCGCCGACGCGCTGATCGCCGCGGCCGAATCGGCTCTCGGCCACATCGACATCCTGGTGAACAATGCCGGCCTGACCCGCGACGGCCTTCTGCTGCGCATGTCGGACGAGGCATGGGCCAGCGTGATGGACGTCGACCTTGCCGCGCCGTTCCGCCTCTCCCGTGCCGTCATGAAGGGGATGATGCGCCGCCGCAGCGGGCGGATCATCAATATCGGCAGCATCGTCGGCAGCACCGGCAACCCGGGCCAGGTGAACTACGCCGCCGCCAAGGCCGGCCTGATCGGCATGACCAAAGCGATGGCGCAGGAAGTTGCCTCGCGCAACATCACGGTCAATCTCGTCGCCCCCGGCTTCGTCGAGACGGCGATGACCGATGCCCTGAACGAGGCGCAGCGTGCCTCGCTTGCGGACAAGATCCCGCTCGGCCGCCTCGGCAAGCCGGAGGATATCGCAGCCTCCGTCGCCTATCTCGCCTCCGACGCGGCCGCCTGGGTCACCGGCGCGGTGCTGCACGTGAATGGCGGCATGGCCATGATCTGAGCCGCGGTTGGCGCGACCGGGCGAACCATGCTAAGCGCGCCGGACTTTCGCAGCGATCATGACGCCAGCCTCGTGCGGCATGATCAACGCATGCTATCCATTCGACCGGTGGCGGGATGGTCGACGCCGCCGGTTCAAACCGCCCAACGATCGATAATCGCTACAGGAGCACGAATTCGATGAGTGAAGTCGCCGAAAAAGTTAAGAAGATCGTCGTCGAGCATCTCGGCGTGGACGAAGCCAAGGTGACCCCGGAAGCCTCCTTCATCGACGATCTGGGCGCGGACAGCCTCGACACCGTCGAACTGGTGATGGCCTTCGAGGAAGCCTTCGGCGTGGAAATCCCCGAGGACGCCGCCGAAAAGATCGGCACCGTGAAGGACGCCATCGACTATATCGAGAAAAAGAAAGCCGAATAAGTCGGGTAGCGGACGGGACATGAACATGCGTCGGGTCGTGGTGACAGGCATGGGGATCGCGAGCCCGCTCGGGGTCGGGGTCGAGCATGTCTGGCGGCGTCTGGTCGCCGGCGAATCGGGCATCGGTCCGATAACCGGGTTCGACCCGGCGGAGCTGCCCTGCAAGGTCGCGGGCGAACTGCCCGCGGGATCGCGGGCGGATGGCGGATTCGACCTCAATGAGTGGGTTCCGCCCAAGGAACAGAAGAAGATGGACCGCTTCATCCATCTCGGCATGGCCGCGGCCGTCGAGGCAATGGAGGATTCGGGCTGGACACCCGAGACCGAAGAAGAGCGTTGCGCCGCCGGCGTGATGATCGGCTCCGGCATCGGCGGCCTGCAGACCATCTACGAAGCGTCCGTCATGGTGCATGAGGGCCGGGCCCGCCGGCTTTCGCCCTTCTTCATTCCGTCCGCCCTGGTGAATCTCGTGTCGGGGCACGTCTCGATCCGGTTCGGGCTCAAGGGACCGAACCATTCCGCGGTCACCGCCTGCGCCACGGGCGTTCACGCTGTCGGCGATGCCGCGCGGCTCATCGCCTTTGGCGATGCCGACATCATGCTCGCCGGCGGCGCCGAAGGGGCCGTCTGTGAAATCGGCATCGCCGGGTTCTGCGCCTCACGCGCCCTGTCCACCGCGTTCAACGACAATCCGAAGGCCGCCTCCCGCCCGTGGGACAAGGACCGCGACGGGTTCGTCATGGGCGAAGGCGCTGGCGTGCTGTTCCTCGAGGAATACGAGCACGCCAAGAGGCGCGGCGCGAAAATCTACGCCGAGATCGCGGGCTACGGCATGTCCGGCGACGCGCACCACATCACCGCCCCCGCACCGCATCACGACGGCGCCTTCCGTGCGATGAAAGCGGCGCTGAAATCCGGCGGCCTCACGCCGGCGGATGTCGACTACATCAACGCGCACGGCACCTCGACCCCGATGGGCGACGACCTCGAACTCGAAGCCGTGGAAAACCTGTTCGGCGACGCAGCGAAGACCGTGGCGATGTCCTCGACCAAATCGGCGACCGGCCACCTGCTCGGCGCCGCCGGCGCGGTGGAGGCGATCTTCTCGATCCTCGCCCTGCGCGACGGCATCGCCCCGCCAACCCTCAATCTTGACGAGCCGAGCCGCGCCAGCGTGATCGACCGCGTCGCCCATACCGCCCAGCAGCGCAAGATCGATATCGTGTTGTCCAACAGCTTCGGCTTCGGCGGCACCAACGCCTCGATCCTGTTCCGCAAGCCAGGCTGAGCCTGGCCCCGGCGGGCATGCGGGGAAGCGGGCGCCTCATCCTCCTGCTGCTCACCGTTCTGGTGCTGCTGCAGCTGGGCCGCATGGCCGTCAACCAGGCCTATGATGGCCCGGGCCCGCTCCCGGCCTCCGCCGACATCTACATCCCGCCCGGCAGCACAAGGCAGGTCGCCGGGCTGCTGGCGCGGAAGAAGGTTATTCGCACACCCCTGATCTTCGAATTGGCGGCGTTCCTCACCAGCCGGCAAGGGCCGATCCGCTCCGGCGAATTCCGTTTCATCGATCATGGCAGCCTGCGTTCGGTGCTGCGCACGCTGCGCTTCGCGCCGGAAGTGGAACACAAGGCGACCATCCCCGAAGGTCTGACGTCGGTGCAGATCGCCGACATCATCAACGCCCTGCCGGACGCCACCGGCCACGTGGCACCGCCGCCCGAGGGCAGCGTGCTGCCGCAGACCTATGATTATACCTACGGCACAAGGCGAGCCGCCATCATTGCCCGCATGCAGACGGCGATGCGAACCGCGCTGGCGAAGGCCTGGGCATCGCGCGCCCAGGGCCTGCCGCTGCAATCCCCGCGGCAGGCGCTCATTCTCGCCTCGATCGTGCAACTGGAGACGCCGCTTCCCGCGGAACTGCCAAAAATCGCCGGGGTCTACGAGAACCGGCTGGGCAAGGGCATGATGCTCCAGGCCGACCCGACAGTGATCTTCGCCGTCACCCATGGCCGGTCGACCGCCCTCACCCACCGCGTCGACGACCACGATTTATCGACCGCGAGTCCCTACAATACCTATCGCCACCACGGCCTGCCGCCGGGGCCGATCTGCGCGCCGGGTCTCGCAGCGATCCGCGCCGTGCTTCACCCCGCCGACACCGACGCGCTGTTCTTCGTCGCGACAGGCAAGGGAGGCCATGTATTTGCCCGGACCTTCGCCAAACAGCGCGCCAACATCGCGCGCTATCTCGCTCGAACATCGAAAAAAGCCAGCGCCCCGCCGACCACCCGCTGACGGAGATGATGCTCCAGTATCCTGCCCCTGAAATTCGTGGGTGAATTTCAGGGACAAGCAGGCTACTAAATCATTGATTTTCCTAGCGTCTACTTTGAATTTGAAATCCGATGGATTTCAGATTCGGGACACTAGGAAATTTCGGATTGCCAAATCCGCACCACTGGCCGGCCTGTCGCCGCCGAAGTGAGCCGTGCCTGTTCAAGTCCGGCGCGGGCATTGGCAAGCACGGTGGCTGGATCGTCGCCCGAACGCGCCCAGCGCGACGCGATGCCGATGGCCGCATGACGGCCGGTGCCGGCCAGCATCGCATCAAGCCTTGCCACGATCCGGTCGCCACGCTCGGCCGCAATCAGGTGATCGACGCCGTCACACCAGGCGGCAAGCCGGGTCGGCCCGATCCGGCCGATCAGGTCGCTCGGCCGCAGCATGTCACGCAGCGTTTCCGCCGATTCGCGAATGACCGCCGAAGACGCCTCGGAGCCCGTCGCGCCGCCCGACTTTACCCAGCCAATGGCGAACATGGTGCCAACCCGCTCCTCGATATCGAGCCGGTCAAACCGCCGATCGGCCTGCGCAAGAAAACTCGGCAACGGCCACAAGCCCGTTTCGGGGTCGAGCGCATTACGCTTGCCACCACCGGCGACATCGAGCAGGCGCACGACGAGCGTGCGCAGATGCGGGCCGATCGCGGTCAGAAGTTCCGTTTCCGCTGCGGTGAACCGCCTGTCTCCCGGGCTGCGCCATGCCAGGAGCGCGGCGCTGACCGATCGTCCGGCCGTCACGTTGCCGAGATCGACCGGAATGGTGATCGATTCGCCCCCCGGCATGTCGGCAAGGCCGATGCCGTAGGGGTAATCGGCCAGAACGGTCTCGGCCCCCGTCAGCGGCGGGACCGGACGAGCGACAATACAGACGCCCGAATCGGCGAATTCCGCCGCCAGCAGGGCGCAGGCGGCCGAGCCGGCGGTCGCCGCATCCGGCAATCCGGCCAGGCTTTCGATCATGCGCACCAGGCGGTCGAAGCGCTCCGCATTTCCGCCGCCTGCCGAACCGGCATTCGCATACGAGTCCGTCGAAAAATCTGCCCGATTCGTCATGGATGCGTTTTCGCAGGATCAGGTAAACAACGGATTACCACCGGATTGACAGGTGCGACCCTGCTCAGCATGGTCGCGCCCACACAAGATACGGAACGCCTGCCGATGGACCAAACGCAACTCGCCGCCGCCGTCACCGCCGCCTGGGAACGCCGCGACCAGCTCAGTCCGGCCTATCAGGGATCCGACCGGGAGGCCGTGAGCGATGCGCTCGCCCGTCTCGATCGGGGCGAACTGAGGGTTGCCGAGCCCGGCCCGGGCGGCTGGGTCGTCCATCAATGGCTCAAGCAGGCGATCCTCATGTCCTTCCGCCTGCTGCCCAACCGCACCATGCCGGGCGCCGGCGGCGCGCCCGTGTTCGACAAGGTCCCGATGAAGTTCGGCGACTGGGACGATGCGCGCTTCGCCGCCGCCGGCATCCGCGCGGTGCCCGGCGCCGTCGTCCGCCATTCGGCGCATGTCGGCCGCAATACCGTGCTGATGCCCTGTTTCATCAATGTCGGCGCCCGGGTCGGCGAGGA
Source organism: Acidiphilium sp. JA12-A1 (assembly GCF_000724705.2). Lineage (NCBI taxonomy): Bacteria > Pseudomonadati > Pseudomonadota > Alphaproteobacteria > Acetobacterales > Acidocellaceae > Acidiphilium > Acidiphilium sp. JA12-A1. The sequence goes on along the minus strand of NZ_JFHO01000023.1, from coordinate 11,798 downwards.
CACGATGATCGATACCTGGTCCACGGTGGGCTCCTGCGCGCAGGTTGGCCGCAATTGCCACATCAGCGGCGGCGTGGGAATCGGCGGCGTGCTCGAGCCGCTGCAGGCCAACCCCGTGATCATCGAGGATGACTGCTTCATCGGCGCCCGCTCCGAAGTTGCCGAAGGCGTGATCGTGGAGCGCGGCGCCGTGCTCTCGATGGGCGTGTTCCTCGGCGCCTCCACCCGAATCGTCGACCGGACGACCGGCGAAGTGATCTATGGCCGCGTGCCGGCCTATTCCGTCGTCGTGCCGGGCACCATGCCCGGCAAGCCGCTGCCGGACGGAACTCCGGGCCCGTCCCTCGCCTGCGCCGTGATCGTCAAGCGGGTCGACGCCCAGACACGGTCGAAGACCGCGATCAACGAGTTGCTGCGGGCGTGACCGAGGCCGATCCCGTTCCCCTCGCGCGGGACCTGCTGCGCAGCCGCTCGGTCACCCCCGAGGACGATGGCGCCCAGACCGTTCTCGCGAGGGCGCTGGACGCCCTGGGTTTCTCGATCGAATGGCTGCGCTTCGGCGAGGTGAGCAACCTCGTCGCACGCCGCGGCTCAGGCAGCCCGCATTTCGGCTTTGCCGGCCATACCGACGTCGTGCCGCCGGGCGAGGGGTGGCGCCACGACCCCTTCGCGGCCGTCATCGAGGACGGCCTGCTGTTCGGACGCGGCGCGGTCGACATGAAGGGCGCCATCGCCGCCTTCGTCGCCGCCCTCGCCGCCCGCCCGGCAAATCATGCAGGCACGATCTCGCTCCTCATCACCGGCGATGAGGAAGGCGATGCCGTGGACGGCACCCGGCGCATTCTCGACCATCTCGCCGCCTCCGGTTCCCTGCCGGAATTCTGCCTGGTCGGCGAGCCGACCTGCCGCGCCCGGCTCGGCGACACGATCAAGATCGGCCGGCGCGGCTCGATTTCGGCGCATGTGACGGTTCGCGGCGTGCAAGGCCATGTCGCCTACCCCCATCTGGCCGACAACCCGCTCCATCGCATGATTCCGGCACTCGAAGCCCTGCGCGCCACGACGCTTGACGAGGGAACCGCGTGGTTCGAGCCCTCATCGCTGCAGATCACCAGCGTCGATACCGGAAACAAGGCCGGCAACGTGATCCCGGCGAGCGCCTCGGCCCGGCTGAACATCCGTTTCAACGACCGCCACACCGGCCCCGATCTCGCCGCCTGGATCCGCGATACCGTGGCCCGCCACGCCCCCGGCGCCGCCTGCGACATCGGCATCAGCGGCGAGGCCTTCCTGACCGAACCCGGCCCCGTGACCACGCTGTTCAGCGAGGCGGTGGCGGCGGTGACCGGTATCACGCCGAAGCTCGACACCGGCGGCGGCACGTCGGATGCCCGCTTCATCGCCGCGCACTGCCCCGTCGCCGAATTCGGCCTGGTCGGCACCTCGATGCACCGGGTGGACGAGGCCGTGCCGGTGAGCGAGTTGCGCGCGCTGGCCGAAATCTACGGCCGGATCCTGGACCGCGTGTTCCGATGAACGGCAACGACGGTTTCGCCACCTCGGTCCTCGGCACGCTGCGCGGTCTGGTCGGCCTGGCGCTCGGGCGGGTCGAGGCGTTCCGGGAATTCCGCAACACCCCGGCCGCGTTTTCCGCATCGATCGCGCCCCTCATCGCGTTTCCGCTGGTCGGCGCCGCCCTGCTCGGCCTGCGCGGATACTGGGTCTATGCCGCGTCGCTGATGCTCTCCCGCCTCTGCGGCGTCCTGCTCCAGCCGGTGATCGTCGAGTTCGCCGCGCGGCGGCTCGGCCGGCAGGAACGCTGGCTGACCACCAGCACGGCGCTCAACTGGTCGATCTGGATCATCTTCGTGCTCATCCCGGCCGCCATGGTGGTCAATGACGGGCTGGTGTCGATGGGCGTCGGCCTGCCGGCCGCGCTCGCGATGTCCGCCGGCATGATCGGGGCCTACATGCTATGGCTGCAGGCCTTCATCCTGCGCACCGGCCTCAAGACCAACTGGTGGAAGGCGATCGCCCTGCTGCTCGTCGTGAACCTGGGCGTCGCGATCCTGTATGCGGTGCCTTACCTGTTCCATCCGGAACTGCTCCGGCTCACGGTGAGCCCGCCTTCAGGCTGAGCGCGCGCGCATAGACCTGCTTGCGCGGCAGGTCGAGTTCCCGCGCCACGAAGGCCGCGGCATCCCTGATCGTCATCCGCGCGAGGGCCTCGCCGAGCGCCTCGTCCAGCTCCTCCTCCGAAGCGCTCGTCTGCGGCGCCGGCCCGATCACCAGCGTGATCTCGCCGCGCGCCTCATGGGCCGCGTAATGCGCCGCGAGCGCCGCGAGCCCGCCGCGCCGCACCTCCTCGAATCGCTTCGTCAGCTCCCGCCCCACGGCGGCGGGGCGGTCGCCAAGCACGGCCAGACAGTCCTCAAGGCAGGCGGCCAGCCGGTGAGGCGCCTCGTAGAAGACCAGCGTCGCCGACAGCCCGGCATGCTCGGCGGCGACCAGCCGCTGCAGCGCGCTGCGCCGAGCGGCCGCGCGCGGCGGCAGGAAGCCATTGAACAGGAAGGGATGCGGCGGCAGGCCGGACAGCGCCAGCGCCATGAGCGCGGCATTCGGCCCCGGCACGGCGCTGACCGCGAGCCCCGCCTCGATGGCGGCGCGCACCAGACGGTATCCGGGATCGGCGATCAGCGGCGCGCCGGCATCGCTGACCAGCGCCAGCCGCCGCCCGTCCTGCATCATCGCGATCAGCGACGCGGTCCGCGATTCCTCGTTATGATCATGGAATGACTGCAGTTTCGTGACGATGCCGTGCTGGGCCAGCAGGGGCGCTGTAACCCTTGTATCCTCGCACAATATCATGTCGGCGTCGCGCAGCGCCCCGACCGCGCGCGGCGACAGATCGCCGAGGTTGCCGATTGGCGTGGAAACCAGCACAAGATCGGGTTGCCGGCGGGAGAGCGCGTCGGATGATGAGGAAGGAGTTTCGGATGTCACGCCGGACATTAACGCCTGTGACACTGGTATTGGCAACCTTGGCGGCCCTGGCGCTGGCGGGATGCAGCACCGTGACGTCCCCCCCGGTCTCGAACGTCGGGGGGACGGCCCAGGGCATGACCAGCCCCGATCTGGGCCAGCGGCACGGCCCCGTGGCGCTTCTGGTGCCGCTCAGCGGGCCCTATGCCGGGATCGGCCGGTCGATCGAGCAATCCGTCAAGCTCGCCTTTTCCGCCCATGGCGCGCCGCGACTCGACATCGAGAACACCGGCGGCACGCCCTCGGGCGCTGCCGCCGCCGCGCATGCCGCGATCAACGATGGCGCCGGCCTCATCCTCGGCCCGCTCACCAAGGGCGAGACCCAGGCCGTTGCGCCGATCGCTCAGGCCGCGGGCGTCAATGTCCTGGCCTTCACCAACGACAACAGCATCGCGCAACCCGGCGTCTGGCCGATGGGCATCTCGCCGGACCAGCAGGTCAGCCGGGTCGTGTCCTACGCGATCGAGAGCGGGCGCACCCGGACGGCCGCGATCCTGCCGGAAGGCCAGTTCGGCCGGCTCATGGCCGCCGCCCTGCGCCAGACCGCGGCGCGTCTCGGCACGCCGCCACCGCGCATCGGCTATTACTCCGCCTCCTTTGCCAGCCTGAACGCGACGACCCGCAGCATCTCGCAATTCGACAGCCGCGGCGCCGGACTGATGGCCCGGATCCGCGCTGCCCGCGACCAGGACAATGCGGCCGGCCGGCGCCTCGCCGACAAGCTGCGCACCGAGCCGGTGCCGCCGCCCCCCTTCGATGCGCTCCTGCTCGGCGCGACCGGCGAGGATCTGGCCGAACTGCAGACCTTCCTGCCCTATTACGAGGCCGGCCCGCCGCAGGTGCAGCTGCTCGGCCCGGCGCTCTGGGCCAGCAAGGCGAAGGCGATGGCCACGCACGATGCGCTGCGCGGCGCGCTCTATGCCGCGCCCGATCCCGCCGCCGGCCTTCCCTTCGAACAGAAATTCGAGGCGACCTATGGCGGCGGCAAGCCGCCCTCGATCGACAAGGTCGCGTTCGACGCCGCGGCGATCGCGGTGCTGGCCGCGCATGAGGGCGGCTATACCACCGCGGTCCTCACCAACCCGACCGGCTTCGCCGGCACCGACGGCGTGATGCGGCTGCTGCCGGACGGACATGTGGAGCGCGGCCTCGCGGTGTTCCGCGTCGAACCCGGCGGACCGAAGATCGTCTCGCCGGCGCCGCAGACGCTGCCCTCGCCGGCATCGCCGCCGAACGCCTGACGGGGCCCTCATGCGGCGTCCGATCGCCACGATCGCGGCCTGGCTCGGCGGCCCGCCCGCGGCGGTACTCGTCGCGCTGATGCTGGCCGGCGCGATTCCCGCCTGGGAAGGTGCCGGCTGGCTCGCAGGCTGCGCCGTCTGGTCGGTCGCCGCCGGCGTCGTGCTCGCGCGCGACCTGCGGCGCTTCAGCGAGGCGCTCGCCGCCTCGGCTCCCGCCGAACTCCGGCTGATCACGCCCGGGCTCACCAATCTCGCCCAACGCATCATCCACACGATCGCGGCCGAGCGCCAGTCCCGCGAGGCCGTCACCGCCGATGCGAATTACAGCCATTCGCTGCTCAACCGCCTGCCCGACGCGCTGTTCCAGCTCGACGGCCCGCCCGGCGCGCGGCGCATCGTCTGGCGGAATCCCGCGGCGGTCCGCGCCTATGGCGCCGAGGAATCCGCCCTGCTCCGCCATCCGCAGCTCCGCGCCGCGCTGGCGGAGGTCGAGCTGGCCGAGCAGCCGGTGCGCGCGACCATCTCGCTCGCAACACCGGTGCCGCGCGACCTCGACGCGACCGTCATCCGCAGCGGCGATACCGGCCGCGCCGCGCCGATCTACATCCTGCTGGCCGACCGCACGCGCGAGCGCGAGCTGAACCGGATGCGGGCCGATTTCGTGGCCAATGCGAGCCACGAGCTGCGCACGCCGCTGACCAGCCTGATCGGCTTCATCGAAACCCTGCGCGGCCCCGCCCTGGGCGATGCCGAGGCCCTGCCGCGCTTCCTCGCCATCATGGCCGAACAGGCGGAGCGGATGCAGCGGATCATCGCCGACCTGCTCAGCCTGTCGCGAATCGAGATGACCGAGCACCAGCCCCCCGCCGAACAGATCGAGATCGGGCCGGTGCTGCGCCAGGTCGCCGGCTTCATGGAGCCGGTTCTCGAAAAGGCGTCCGCCACCCTGACGCTCGACATCGCCGCCGACCTGCCCGCCCTGCCCGGCGATTCCGGCCAGCTCACCCTGGTCTTCGGCAACCTGATCGACAATGCCGTCAAATACAGCGCGCTCAAGCACGGCGCCGCCGGCGGAACCGTGGTGATGACGGCGCACGCGACGCCGGATGCCGATTTCAACCAGCCCGGCGTCCTCGTATCGGTCGTCGACGACGGGCCGGGCATCGCCCGCGAGCACCTGCCGCGCCTGACCGAGCGCTTCTACCGGGCGGACAAGGGCCGCGCCCGCGCGGTGGGCGGCACCGGGCTCGGCCTTGCCATCGTCAAGCATGTCGTGATGCGCCATCGCGGCCGCCTGCTGATCGACAGTGTCGAGGGCGAGGGCACGACCTGCCGCGTCTGGCTGCCGGCAGCCACGCTGGCCGCGGTCCCGGCGCGCCGCTCGGCCTGACCGGCGCCGGCGGTTTCATCCGCCGCCGGGTTGGGCTAGAGCATCTTCCGGTCGGACCGGCTTGTCCGATCGGATAGGGATGCCCGCCTGATCATGTGGATAGAGCGGGGCTTCCGGCACCAGCACCGGCAGAAGGATCGGCCCGAACACCCATGCGCGTCCCGTTTCGCCTCGCCGCCGGCAGCGTCGCCATCGGCTTCGTTTCGCTGGGGCTGAAGGCGGCCGCCTGGCGGGTGAGCCATTCCGCGGCACTCTATTCCGACGCCCTGGAATCGCTGGTGAACGTCTTCGCCGCCGTCATGGTCATGATCGCGCTCAAGGCCGCCGCCAAGCCCGCCGATTCCGAGCATCCCTACGGCCATGCCAAGGCCGAGCTGCTCAGCGCGGTCGCCGAGGGCGGGATGATCATCTTCGCCGCGGTGCTGATCCTCGAGCGCGCCGCGAGCACCATCCTTGCCCCCCGCCTGCCCGTCGCACCGGAACTCGGTCTCGGCCTGAACGCGGCGGGCGGCGTGGTGAACGCGCTCTGGGCGCTCGCGCTCGGCCGTTCCGGCGCGACGCGGAAGTTCCCGGCGCTGGCCGCCGACCAGGCCCACCTGATCGCCGACGCCATCACCACCCTCGGCATCATCGGCGGGCTCTCGCTCGCCATTCTGGCCAACCTGCCGATGCTCGATCCGCTCATCGCCATCGCCGTCGCCGCGCAGATCGCCTTCATGGGCGGGCGGACCGTGCTGCGCGCCCTCAGCGCCCTGCTCGACCGCGCGCCGCCGCCCGAAATGGTCGATCGCATCCGCCATCTGGTCGCCATCCACGCCGCCGGCGCGATCGAGGCGCACGACATGCGCATGCGCGAGGCCGGCCAGTCGCGCTTCCTCGAATTCCACCTCGTCGTCCCCGGGGGCATGACGGTCGCCGAATCCCACGCCATATGCGACCGTATCGAAGCCGCCCTGCGGCGGGAGATGGCCGGCGTGATCATCACGATTCACGTCGAGCCGGACAACAAGGCCAAGCACGAGGGGATCATGGTGAAATGAGGCACGCCACATGGTGAAACTGGACACGATCGTGACCCGCGGCGGCGATCGCGGCGAAACCTCGCTGGCCGACGGCTCCCGCGTCGCCAAGAGCCACAGGCGCATCGCGGTGTTCGGCGCGCTTGACGAGGCCAACACGGCGATCGGATTCCTGCGCGTGGCCTGCGCCGGACTGCCGGCGGTCGATCGCGTGCTCGCCGCCATCCAGAACGACCTGTTCGACATCGGCGCCGAACTCGCCGCCCCGCCCGACCCGGCCCGGCCGTCACGCCTGACCGAAACCTATCTCGCCCGGCTCGACTCGGCCGCCGCCGACTGGAACGCGCGGCTCGCCCCGCTCACCAGTTTCATCCTGCCCGGCGGCACCGAAGCCGCGGCGCGCGCGCATCTCGCCCGCACCGCGGCGCGGCGCGCCGAGCGCGAACTCGTCGCCCTCGCCGCCGAGGCGGGTGTTTCGGACATCCCGATCCCCTACCTCAACCGCCTGTCGGACGTGATGTTCATCCTCGCCCGCCTGCTGAACGACGAAGGCCGGGCCGACACGCTCTGGCGACCCGGCGGCGCCTGACCGCCGGGTGCGATGCGCCTCAGAGCAGGTGGAAGCTCGCGACCTTGCCGTTGTTCAGGGTAAGGTCGGTGAGGACCTGGTCGCCGTCATGCAGCGTCACCTCGAAGATGTAACCCACCGTCGGGCCGACGCGCTGCGTGGTCAGGTATTTCACCGAGAAGGGCTGCCCGAGCGGGATCTTCGCATTGATCTCGGCCGCCTGAACGGGGAATTTCTTGGGATCGACATGCGCCTTGAACACCGTCGTCGCCGGCGCGACGAAGTCCGCGTAGCTGGAATGCCCGATCGCGGTGAGCATCTGCGTCATGTCGCGCGTCGCCAGCGGAACGTTGGGCGACTGCGCCTGCGCCACGGCGCCGCCCGCAATCCCGGCCGCCACCAGCAGCCCCGCCACGCGAATCGAAAATGTCATGAGGTTTCCTCTCTTTTGGTATCAGCCGCCCTGTTCCGCGCCGGCTCACCGGTCGCCGCCGAAGCCATCGGCTCCGGCGGGCCGGGCGAATTGCGCCGGCCTTCCTGCGCTGGCATCATGATCTATTAAAGGAGACGGATCAATGACCGACGCTTTCCGTGGCCGCCGCGCCCTCGTCACCGGGGCTTCCAGCGGCATCGGCGCCGATCTTGCCCGCCAGCTCGCCCAGCGCGGCGCCGACCTCGTGCTCACCGCGCGGCGGCAGGACCGGCTCGATTCGCTGGCCGCCGAATGCCGCCTGTTCGGCGTCACCGCCGAAACCGCCGCCGCCGACATCGCCGACGAGGCCGGCCGCCTCGCCCTGGCCGAGCGTTTCCCGACCATCGACATTCTGGTGAACAATGCCGGGCTCGGCGTCTTCGGCGCTTTCGCCGAAGCCGAATGGGCGCGAACCGAGGCGATGCTCGCGGTCAACATCACCGCCCTGACCCATCTCACCCGGCTGTTCGCCACCCCCATGGCCGCGCGTGGCTGGGGCCGGATCATGATGGTCGCCTCCACCGCCGCCTTCCAGCCGGTGCCGCTCTACGCCGCCTATGCCGCGACCAAATCCTATGTCCTCTCGCTCGGCGAATCGCTGAATGTCGAGTTGTCCGGGCGCGGCGTGCGCACCACGGTGCTCTGCCCCGGCGTCACCGAAACCGAGTTCTTCGACGCCGCCGGCCAGACCCGCTCCGCCTTCACCAAACGCAGCGCGATGACCAGCGCCGAGGTCGCGCGGATCGGCATCGCGGCGCTGCTCGCCGGGCGCTCCAGCGTCGTCGCCGGGCGGAGCAACGCGGCGATGGCCTTCGGCACCCGCTTCGCGCCCCGCGGCCTCGCCGCCCGCCTCGCCTTCCGGATGATGAAGCCGTGAGCGGCGCCGCCGACCCGATCCATGCCGAACTGATCGCCGTCGTCGTCGCCGTCACCGACGCAACCCCCCGCGTCCTCACCCTGCTCGATGGCAGCGCCCTGCCCGCCGGCCCGCTCGAATCGGCCCATCGCTCGCTGCAGGCCGGGCTACGCGACCGGGTGGAACGCCAGACCGGGCATCCGCTCGGCCATGTCGAACAGCTCTACACCTTCGCCGACGCCGGCCGCAGCCGCGCCGGGCGCAGCATCTCGATCTCCTACCTCGCCCTGAGCAGCGAGACGCGGGCGCGGCTCGGCGGCCAGGTCTCCTGGCAGGACTGGTACCGCTATTTCCCCTGGGAAGACCGCCGCACCGCGAACGACGCCCTGGCACGGATCGAACCCGGCCTGCGAAGCTGGGCGGGCACGGAGCCGACGCGGCGCGCCCGCATCGCCCGCTGCTTCGGGCTCGACGGCGCGCCCTGGCAGGAGGATCTGGCGCTCGACCGCTACGAACTCCTCTACGAGGCCGGGCTGGTGCGCGAGGCCGCGCGCGACGGCCGGCCGGCGCATGGCGACTTCGCCCCGGGTGCCACGCTCGCCGCCGACCACCGGCGCATCCTCGCCACCGCGATCAGCCGGCTGCGCGCCCGGCTGCGCGCCCGGCCCGCCGTTTTCGAGCTGATGCCGGAGCGGTTTTCCCTGCTCGATCTGCAACGCTGCATTGAAGCCATCGGCGGCCAGCCCCTGCACAAGCAGAATTTCCGGCGCCTCATCGAAAGCCAGAACCTGCTGGAAGAAACCGGAGACTTCGCGAATGGCCCGGGCCGCCCGGCCAAGCTGTTCCGCTTCCGCAGCGCCATCCGCGACGAACGGGCCATGACCGGCAGCCGCCCGCCGCTCTCCAGACCTTGACCCCATTATACTCACATCCACTATAAGAGGCGTCGAACCGGTCGATTTTCGCCCGGAAAACCGCTCATAATATGCTCATATCGAGCATAAGGATGTGGCCATGACCCTCGCCGCCGCCCCCATTCCCGCGCCGCTCGCGGCGCATGTCCCGCCCGCCGAATGGGCGCTGATGCAGGAGGACATCGCGGCGATCCGCGACCTCAAGCAGGCGCGCGACGCGATCATCCTCGCCCACAACTACCAGACGCCCGACATCTATCACGGCGTCGCCGACATCGTGGGCGACAGCCTCGCCCTCGCCCGCGAGGCGATGTCGGCGCGCGCTTCGGTGATCGTCGTCGCCGGCGTGCATTTCATGGCCGAGACGGCGAAGCTGCTGAACCCGGACAAGACGGTGCTGATCCCCGATTCCCGCGCCGGCTGCTCGCTCGCCGAAAGCATCACCGCCGCCGATGTCCGCAGCCTGCGTGCCCGGCATCCGGGCCTGCCGGTGATCGCCTATGTCAACACCTCCGCCGCGGTGAAGGCCGAGGTGGATTACTGCTGCACCTCCGCCAATGCCCGCAAGGTGGTCGAGCACGCCGCCCGCGCCGCCGGGACCGATGCGGTGATCATGCTGCCGGACCGCTTCCTCGCCGCCAACACCGCGCGCGAGACCGCCATCCGCATCATCGCCTGGGACGGCGCCTGCGAGGTGCATGAACGCTTCACCGCCGCCGACATCGCGCAGGTGCGCCGGCAACATGACGGGGTCGCCGTCCTCGCCCATCCGGAATGCCCGGAGGAGGTGGTCGCCGCCGCCGATTTCGCCGGCTCCACCGCCGCCCTCGCCGACTACATCGCGCGCCACCGCCCCGCCCGCGCCGCGCTGATCACCGAATGCTCGATGGCCGACAACATCGCCGCCGCCAGCCCGGGAACCACCTTCGTCAAGCCCTGCAATCTCTGCCCGCACATGAAGCGCATCACCCTGGCCGGCATTCGCCGCGCGCTGGAAACCATGACCGAACCGGTGACGATCGCCCCCGCCCTCGCCGCCCCGGCCCGCGCGGCGGTCGAGCGGATGCTCGCGATACCTTGATGGCGCATGCTCGCGATACCTTGATGGCGGATGCTCGCGATCCCATGAACGCCCCGATCATCATCGGCGCCGGCGTCGCCGGCCTCGCCGCCGCCCTGGCCGCCGCGCCGCGCCCGGTGCGGCTGCTCACCGCCGGCACGCTCGATGCCGGCGCCGCCAGTCTCTGGGCCCAGGGCGGCATCGCCGCCGCCATCGGCGCCGACGATTCCATCGACCTGCACATCGCCGACACGCTCGCCGCCGGCGACGGGCTGTGCGACGCCGCCGCCGTCTCCCGCATCATCACCGGGGGGCCGCTCGTGATCGATTCCCTGCGCGCCCACGGCGTGCGCTTCGATGCCGGGCTCGGACTCGAAGCCGCCCATGCGCGCCGGCGGATCAGCCATGTGAAGGATGCCACCGGCCACGCCGTGACCACCGCCCTCGCCGCCGCCGTGCGCGCCGCACCGCATGTCACGATCATCGAACACGCCCGCGCCGTGGCGCTCGATGTCGCGGAGAACCGGGTGCGCGGCCTCTGGGCCGAGACCGCCGGCGGCCTCGTCCATCTCCCCGCCGCCGCCGTGCTGATCGCGACCGGCGGCGTCGGCGCGCTGTGGCGGCACACCAGCACCCCGCCGGGCGCCGACGGCACCGGCCTCGCCCTCGCCGCGCGCGCCGGCGCCGTGCTGCGCGACCTCGAATTCGTCCAGTTCCACCCGACCGGCCTCGATTCCGGCGCCACGCCGATGCCGCTGATCTCCGAGGCCGTGCGCGGCGAGGGCGCCATCCTGACCGACGAGACCGGCCACCGCTTCACCGACGAACTCGCCCCGCGCGACGAAGTCGCCCGCGCCATTGTCCGCCATCTCGCCGAGGGCCATCGCGTCAGGCTCGATGCCACACATCTCGGCGCCGGCTTCGCCGCCCGCTTCCCGACGATCGACGCCGCCTGCCGCGCCGCCGGGATCGATCCCGCGCGCCAGCCGATCCCGGTGCGCCCGGTCGCGCATTACCACATGGGCGGAATCGCCGTGGACGCGCGGGGCCGCGCGAGCGTGGACGGGCTCTACGCCGCCGGCGAGGCCGCCTGCACCGGGCTGCACGGCGCGAACCGCCTGGCCAGCAACTCGCTGCTCGAAGCCTTCGTCACCGGCACCGATGCCGGAACCGCGCTCGCCGGCGAACCCGATGCGGCCGCGACGACCGCGCCCGCCGCCCCGCCGCGCCGCATCC